>CAMLFI010000136.1 GCA_946479225.1 uncultured Mucilaginibacter sp.
AAGTAAAGCCCCTGATGGGCAGGGGCCTTTACTAACCAATTATAAACCTAAATTATGAGAAGAGCTGTAGGAGAAGGAGTCGAACCTCCACAG
The DNA here is from genome assembly GCA_946479225.1 of uncultured Mucilaginibacter sp. Next base: position 94 of record CAMLFI010000136.1, read on the forward strand.
AGTGGTTATGCTGTTGCCAGCGTTTCCTATGATCTCCGCCACCGGGACAAGGAGGTGTGTCTGCCAAAAATTTCACCACCCAACATTATATTTTTAAGAACGACGATTAGGTTTTATCTATTGCTTGATACAAAAGTAACATAGTATCATCTTTCTTGCAAATATTTCAACAAAATTATTTTATTTTTATACAAATTTTAATTAAACTTGTATTTAAATATTGAAATTCAAATTTATGTCTCACAGAAAAGCGCAAAATTTAGAAATTGATAATCTGGATATACAGATTTTATCAATATTAATGAAAAACGCGACCACTCCATATACTGAGATCGCCAAAGAATTAATCGTTTCAGGTGGTACTATACACGTGCGTATGAAGAAGCTGGAGGAGATGGGTGTAATTAAAGGTGCCAGCCTTGAAGTTGACCCCCAGAAGCTGGGATATGACATCACAGCATTCCTGGGCATATTTCTTGAAAAGGGCTCGCAATATAACGAGGCCGTAAAGCAGTTAAAGACTGTAAAAGAGATAGTTGAGCTACATTATACAACGGGCAGCTATAGTATTTTCGCCAAAATTATTTGCCATGATACTACGCATTTACGCGAAGTATTGAATGAGCAGATACAGGGTGTTAAAGGCATACAGCGCACCGAGACCTTTATATCGCTTGAAGAAAGCATAAAAAGACAGATAACACTTGAACAGCACGACTTTGGTCATTAATTGTTAAATATTTATTTAGACGCTTATAGACGACATATACATTTTACAACCCCGGCGACCCCCACCGGTTAATATTTCTAACACCAGGCCTGCAATACTAAAAGTAAAGCAGGTTTTTTTTTTTTTTACCTTGTTAATTTAACAGTAATTAACACAGTATCAACTTATAGTCTTATTTATAAAGTGCATATTAGCATAAATTATATACATGAAACCTGCCCTTTTTACGATCTGTTTATTCTTGATATGCTTTACTGCCGCAGCACAACAATTTACTTTAAGTGGTAAAATAACAGATGAGGTTGGGCGGCCCGTTCCATTTGCAAGTGTATATATCCAGCATACAACAACAGGCACTTCCGCCAATAACGAAGGCGAATACAGCATTAACCTAAAGGCAGGGCAGCAAATTATACTATATAAAGCTGTCGGTTATCGCCAGGAGATGCTTGAAATTGATCTTAAACGAAACCAGGCAAAAAACATAACCCTCAAACCCGAGGTTTACCAGTTACAAACGGTATCAATCAGTGCAACAGGCGAGGATCCTGCTTATGCTATCATCCGCCAAACCATAAAAAAACGCAAATTTTATTTGCAGCAGGTTAAAGCCTACACCGCAGATGTATATATTAAAGGGTTGCAAAAATTATTGGATGCGCCAAAGCGCTTTTTAGGTCGCAATATTGAGCAGATGACCAGCAGGATGGGTCTTGACTCAAACAGGCGGGGTATAGTCTATCTATCAGAATCGCAATCAAAATACAGTTTTAGTTACCCCGACCAGGTGCACGAAGAAATGATATCTTCAAAAGTATCCGGCAATAACCGCGCGTTTAGTTACAACCGCGCGTCGGACCTGAAAGTGGATTTTTATGAGAACTACCAAAACTGGGACGAAATTAGTTTGCGGCCGCTGGTATCGCCAATAGCCGATAACGCCTTGTTTTATTATCGTTACAAGTATGTAGGCCAAACTACTCAGGACGGGCAGGAAGTAAATAAGATACAGGTAATACCCCGCCGGGAACATGATCCGTGCTTTGAGGGTTATATATATATACAGGAAGATACGTGGCGCGTGGTGGGCATTGAGCTTTTTATCACCAAAAAAGCCAATATCCGGTTTGTTGACACAGTTAAAATAAATCAGCAGTTTTTAACAGTTGATCAAAAAGCATGGATGCCATCTACCGTACGGTTTGATTTTACCGGCGGCTTGCTGGGTTTTAAGTTGGCAGGATATTTTGTCTCTGTTTATAATAACTATAACCTTAACCCCAGTTTTGGGAAAAAGAACTTTAACGAACTGCTTCGCATTACACGCGATGTAAATAAAAAAGACAGCCTGTATTGGCTAGATCAAAGGCCGATACCACTCACTCTGGAAGAAAAAAACGACTACCGAAAAAAAGAGGCGCTGGCAAGCAAACGCGAATCAAAGCCATATCTCGATTCGCTGGACGGCCAAAATAATAAAGTAAAGCTGCGCAACTTCATTAGCGGGGGCGTCAATATTCGTCACAGGTATGAGCGGGAAAGCTATCATTTTGATGCCATCCCTTCGTCTCTGCTGTTTAATACAGTTGAAGGGCTTGCTATAAACTACGGGGCATCATACACCAAAAGAATAGATACGCTTAACAACCGCAATTTCTATATACGTGCAAACCTGCGCTATGGATTTGCCAACAGACTGCTGAATGCCAATACCGCTGTAAACATACCTACAGGAAAATTCACATTGAATATAAGTGGAGGGTCTGATGTTGTGGATATGAATAATACTTTACCCATATCCCCTTTTATCAATTCGATTTATACTTTGTTTCAAAGGCAGAATTTCCAAAAGCTGTATCAAAAAACATTCGCAATAGCATCGCTTGGCGGGCGCATTGCCGGGGGATGGCAAGGTAGCATGGGCGTAGAGTGGGCCAACAAGCGCTGGTTACCTAATGCTTCCAATTACAGTTTCTTTAACGAGCAAAGAACATTCACCTCTAACAATCCATTTGTGCCTTCCGCTGATGTTCCGCTTTTTCCGAATAACAACTCATTTAAAATACGCTTACGCACCAGCTATAACTTTAGCAATAAGTACGAGACCTATCCGACGGGAAGACGCTATGTGCCCTCAAAGTATCCCAATATTGGCGTAACGTTAACCAAAGGACTTAAAAATATATTAGGATCTGATGTAGATTACACACAGATCTCCGCTGATATTTCGCAGTCGAACCTTAACATGGGTGTTTATGGGAGAACGTCTTATTTCTTTTCAGCGGGGAAATTTCTTAATAACAACAGCTTGTTTTATATCGATTACCACCATTTTACGGGTAACCAGGTGTTGCCATATAAAGATAATATCAATAGCTTTTTGCTGTTAGATTATTATCGTTTCAGTACGCAATCCGAATTTATTCAAGGCCATGTTGAGCATAACTTTTCGGGCTTTATCACTAATAAGCTGCCTTTAATACGTAGGCTTAAATTACAGGAGATTTTAAATGTCAACTACCTTTCAACACCTCAGCTAAAAAACTATTATGAGGTTGGTGTCGGGTTGCAGTACTTCAGTTTCAGGGTGATGTATGGCCGTTCCTATAATTCAGGAACTAATGTACATTCTGCGTTTAGGATAGGGATTAATTTTTAAAACAAAAGCCTCCCGTTTTCGGGAGGCTCGTAAATTAGTATCGCTTACAGTTATTTGCTGCCCATTATTATTGGTGTGAGCTTAGCTTTCATCGCATCATATTCATCCTGCTTTACCATTCCCAAATCTAAAAGATCTTTGGTCTCTTTTAATTTAGCTATAGCCTCGGCGCGCGTCATGGCACGATTTGGGTTCAGCACCTCGCCTGCTTCAAGCGCCTTTTCATAATCTAAAACAGTATTGTTTTTTAACATCGCCGGTGTATTTGGGGTTTCTGTAAAAAGAACCACCTGAATATTACGGCCGTTTTTTACTTTTTGGGCGCTAAGTCTTATTTCAGTTATAATAACTTCCTTGTTTTGATCTCTTTGATCCAGATATGTTATTCCTAACAGCATATTTCCAACAGTCATTTTCCCTTGAGTAAGAAACTGGAAATTATTGGAACTTTTACTTTTTGCTCCGCCAAATATTGATCCTGTCGAAACAGTTTGCGTTGTTGAGCCACCAGTTGGCGTACCAAATTTTATCTTATCGCCTATTTTCAATAGTGAGCCATCGCTCGTTTTATAAGCTGCGAAATTTATATTATTCTTGGTTTCTTTCTGAAAAACAGGATCTTGTGTTTGGGCATAGGTTAAAGTGTCTGTCTGACATAAGGCTACAGCCGGAGTTAAAAGGAATAAAAAAAGTAAAGTTTTTTTCATGAGTTTGTTTAAGTTAATCTGTTAAAGTGATCGTTATAAATTTAAATAAATTTCTTAAATAGAAAAAGAAAGAGACGAAATTGACCGTATCAATAAAACACAGCCGTATATCCACAACTAAAATTATTATCTTAGCGACCTTTTAATTCGGATAATGAATAAATTTTACGGAACGGGTGTAGCTATAATAACGCCTTTTCAACAAAGCGGAACGATTGATTTTGATGCCCTTGAAAACCTGATCAATTATTTAATTGAGGGTGGCGTTGAGTACATAGTGTCTTTAGGCACTACAGGCGAAAATGTTGTATTAAGTGCCGAAGAAAAGAAGAAGGTATGGGCATTTACTGCCCAGGTAGTGAAGAGGCGTATAGGCTTAGTTGCCGGTATTGGAGGTAATAATACTGCCGAAGTAGTTGAACAAATAAAGGCGTTTGATATTACTGGTTATGATGCTATTCTGTCGGCAAGCCCATCATACAATAAACCTACCCAGGAGGGTATTTATCAGCATTATAAAGCAATTGCAGAGGTTTCGCCGCTGCCTGTTATTTTATATAACGTACCTGGACGTACCGGCAGCAATGTAGGTGCCGAAACAACCGTGCGCCTGGCACGCGATTTTAAAAACATCATCGGCACTAAAGAGGCATCGGGCAATTTTGACCAGTTTAACCAGATAATGCGCGATAAACCCGAAGGTTTTTTACTGATATCAGGCGATGACCCGGTAACGCTGCCTATGATGGCTTTAGGTGCGGTGGGCGCTATAACTGTTATTGGTAATGCTTTGCCCCGCCAAACATCTGATATGGTCAGAGCCGCGCTTAAAGGCGATTATGCTGCCGCGCAAAAAGCACATTTTAGCCTGGTAGAATTTACCCGTTTGTGCTTTGCCGAAGGCAGCCCGGCGGGCGTTAAAACGGCTTTAAAACTGTTAGGGGTTTGTGGCGACACTGTTCGTCTGCCGCTGGTACAGGTTGGTAGCAACACTGCTGAGCTATTTAAACAAGAGATCAAAAAAATAACTGCATAAAAAAAGCCTCCGTTTAACGGGGGCTTTTCTATTTCTTTCCTTGCAATCAGCTTTAAAAAAGACTAATTAAGCTTTGTTTTTAGCATCCTGAATTTCCAAACGAATTGCCTGAGCCAGGTTTTTAAGATCTTGCATACCTTTACGCACGCGGGTTCCGGCGGCGCTGTTGCCCTTGTTGTAAAACTTGTCTGCATCTGCTTCCAGCGACGCAATTAAGTTCTTTACTTCAGTGAATTTTTCCATTTAATTACTCCTTTTTAAATATAATTTGAGGTTGTTTGTTTTTGTTAAAGCTAATCTAATACGTTTTATTGAAAAAAAAAATTTTACATATATAAGTAAAGTGCTTTTTTGAAAAAATACCTCATTTAAATCCTAAAATGGTTAATTATGAGCAATTTATAGCATTAATTACCAACAAACTCCACTCTTAATTTATAGTTGCCAGGCTTATTATTTAATATTATTCAACAAACCTTTAAACAGCAGCAACTTTGTCGCTTTTATAAAAACCTGCCTTTAGCTTTTCGCCCATTTCCGTATAGGCATCCAACGTACGCTGCACGTCTTCTAACGAATGCGCCGCAGTAGGAATAAGCCTTAAAATGATCAGACCTTTTGGAATAACCGGATAAATAACTATTGAACAAAATATGCCATAATTTTCGCGGAGATCCCGAGTAAGAGCAGTGGCCTCATACAGATCGCCTTTTAAAAACACAGGCGTAACCATGGTATTGGTAACGCCCAGATCAAAGCCACGTTCTCTTAAACCGCTTTGCAGGGCATTGGCAATTGTCCAAAGTTTTTCGCGCAGCTGCGGTTGTGATACCAGCAATTCAAAACGTTTTTTTAACCCTATTACCATTGGCATTGGCAATGCCTTGGCAAATATTTGCGAACGCATGTTATAGCGCAGATAATCAACAATTTGCTTATCGGCAGCTACAAACCCGCCGATACCTGCCATTGATTTGGCAAAAGTGCCAAAATATACATCAACGCCATCAATACAATCTTGCTCTTCGTGTGTGCCCGCCCCCGTTTTACCCATGGTACCAAAACCATGTGCATCATCAACCAGCATCCTGAAATTAAATTTTTCTTTCAGAGCTACTATATCCTTCAGCCTTCCCTGTGCGCCCGACATACCGAACACACCCTCAGTTATCAGTAATATACCGCCGCCGGTTTGCTCTGCTAATTTTGTAGCGCGTTCCAATTGCTTCTCGCAGCTTACGATATCGTTATGTTGGTATACGTACCGCTTGCCCATGTGCATACGCAAACCGTCTATTATACAGGCATGCGACTCAGCATCATAAACTATAACATCATTACGGTCAACCAGCGTATCAATTATTGAAAGCATGCCCTGGTAACCATAGTTAAGCACGTAAGCATCTTCCTTACCTACAAATTTCGCAAGGCTTGTTTCTAACTCCTCGTGATGAATTGAATTTCCCGACATCATTCTGGCACCCATTGGGTAGGCCATTCCATAATCCGCTGCGCCTTTAGCATCAGCTTCCCTAACCTCAGGATGATTGGCTAAACCCAGATAGTTATTAAGGCTCCATACCAAGTGCTCTTTCCCGTTAAACATCATGTGGGGTCCTATCTCACCTTCCAACTTAGGGTACGAGAAATACCCATGCGCCCATTGTTGATGCTGCCCTAACGGACCGCCCATGGTTTTCAAAAT
>CAMLFI010000137.1 GCA_946479225.1 uncultured Mucilaginibacter sp.
TATACTTATACTGAGCAAAAAAATCATTATGTTTGGTTTCCATTGACTGAATCTTAACGTAAATGTCTAAAAGCATATTTCGCAAAAAATCCATCAGTAAGATATTGGCAGATGTTGCCAGCGGCTTCAGCGACGCAGAACACTCCGGCGTACATCTCAAAAAAGAATTAAAAGTAAAAGACCTTACCCTGATGGGTATAGCTGCCGTAGTTGGTGCTGGTATATTCTCCACCATCGGCGAAGCCTCATTTTATGGCGGGCCAGGCGTAAGCATTCTTTTTATACTAACAGCCATTACCTGTGGATTTTCGGCCTTATGCTACGCAGAATTTGCTTCGCGCATACCGGTTGCAGGCAGCGCTTATACCTACGCTTATGCCTCATTTGGCGAATTAATCGCCTGGATAATAGGCTGGGATCTTTTAATGGAGTACGCCATTGGCAACATCGCGGTAGCTATATCATGGAGTGGCTATTTTGTTAATTTGTTGGAGGGATTTAACATCCATATGCCTGTTTATTTGACGATGGATTACTTCTCGGCCTTTAAAGCGCACGAGCAAGTGCAACAGCTTGCTTCAAGCGGACAAGCGACTCAAATTACCGCCGGTATTAAACAAGCCGCCGAGGCTTGGGCAACTGCGCCAGGTGTGGGTAATTTTAAGTTAATAGCTAATATACCTGCACTGGTAATAGTGGTTTTAGTGACCTATTTAGTCTATATCGGTATCCGCGAGACTAAGAAAGCTACCAACGCTATGGTTTTTCTGAAAATTGCTGTAGTGATAGCTGTAATCATCATTGGCTTTTTTTATGTAACGCCAACCAACTGGAATCCGTTTATGCCTAACGGCTTTAGCGGGGTTATGAAAGGTGTATCGGGCGTGTTCTTTGCCTATATCGGTTTCGATGCCATATCAACCACTGCCGAAGAATGCGAAAACCCGCGCCGTGATCTGCCTCGCGGGATGATCTACTCACTGGTAATTTGTACAGTACTTTACATATTGGTTGCACTGGTTCTTACTGGGATGGTCAACTATAAAGAATTACAGGTTGCCGATCCGCTGGCTTTTGTGTTTGGCCGCGTTGGTTTAACTAAGATCAGTTATGTAATATCTATAAGTGCTGTTATTGCTACCGCCAGCGTGTTGCTTATTTTCCAATTGGGCCAGCCGCGGATCTGGATGAGCATGAGCCGCGACGGTTTGCTGCCTAAGGCGTTTTCGCGGATACATCCAAAATATCATACGCCCTCGTTCTCAACCATTGTAACCGGCTTTGTAGTGGCTATACCCGCCCTGTTTATGAATTTAACAGAAGTGACCAACCTAACAAGTATAGGCACCTTGTTTGCCTTTGTGCTGGTTTGTGGCGGGGTTTTATTGCTGCCAAAGGAAGCAGGTGTAAAGGGGCGCTTTAAAATGCCCTACATTAACTCCAAGTTTATAACACCTGCCCTTTTCATTGCCGGAGTTATCGTTTTTAATAAACAATTCATGAGCCTCTTTTCGGGTGGCGATATCCATAAGAACTTTCCGTACTTTCTTTTTGTAGTGCTGGCTGCGGGCTTGGCAGTAGCGTCATTCATAAAGAATCTGTCGCTAATACCTGTTCTTGGCTTATTAAGCTGTTTTTACCTGATGGCCGCTTTAGAATATGAAAGCTGGATACGGTTTTTAGTATGGCTGATAATCGGTCTCGTTATATATTTTTCTTACAGCTACAAAAACAGTGTGTTGGCTAAGCAAAGCAATTAACAAGTGAATTTTATTGATATTATAGGTTTGGTAGCCGCATTGTGCACCTCCATCTCATTTTTGCCACAGGCTATAAAGACCATACGCACGCGAGATACCTCGGGTATTTCATTAAGTATGTATTGCGTTTTTGCATCGGGCACAGTGCTGTGGCTGATTTATGGGGTAATGATTGGTAGCTATCCGGTAGTGATAGCTAATGCCATTACGATTGTATTGGCAAGCATAATATTGTACTATAAGGTAAAGCACAAATAGTTATTCCGCTCAGGCCTTTTTTTCAACATAAGGCCCCACCTGCCACTTTTTTAATAAATTTGTATACCACCGATTAGAGGGACGGAGATACAGCGAGTTTATTATATGCCAGAGTTTTCACATTTACACGTACACACCCAGTTTTCGTTATTAGACGGCGCCGCCGACATATCTAAGCTGTATAAAAAAGCAGCTGCGGATGGAATGAAAGCGCTGGCTATTACCGACCACGGTAATATGTTCGGCGTGTTTAAGTTTGTGGCCGAGGCGGGAAAACACAACGTTAAACCTATTGTGGGCTGCGAGTTTTACGTGGTGGAGGATCGCCATAAAAAGCAATTTACCAAAGAGAAAAAGGATGTACGCTGCCACCAACTTTTGCTGGCTAAAAACCCGGAAGGGTATAAAAATCTGGTTAAGCTGTGCTCCTTGGGTTATATGGAGGGTCTGTATAGCAAATGGCCCCGTATTGATAAAGAACTCATCCTAAAATATCATAAAGGACTTATTGCTACCACCTGCTGCATCGGTGCATCAGTGCCACAGGCCATTCTTAAAAAAAGCGAGGCTGAGGCCGAAGAGGAATTTAAATGGTGGCTGGATATTTTTGGCGAAGACTATTACATAGAGCTTCAGCGCCATGCCATACCCGAGCAGGAGATCATCAATAACGTACTGCTCAAATTTGCCAAAAAATATAATGTAAAGGTGATCTGCTCTAACGATTCGCACTACGTGGATCAGCAGGACTCCAACGCGCATGATATTTTGCTTTGTGTAAATACAGGCGACATGCAAAGTACACCTATTGCTACCGATGAAGAAGGCGGCAAGGGCTACAGGTTCGGCTTCCCTAACGACCAGTTTTATTTTAAAACGCAGGATGAAATGGGCAAGTTGTTTCATGATCTGCCCGAATCATTAGACAATACCAACGAGATCGTCGACAAGGTTGAGGTTTTAAAGCTAAAGCGCGATATTTTGCTGCCTAACTTCGTAATCCCCAATGAGTTTAAAATACACAGTGAAAGTACGCCTGATTCGGATACTTTAAACCAATGGGAGTACCTTAAACACCTAACGTTTAAAGGTGCTGCGGAACGTTATCATGACCTTACCGCCGAAATTGAAGAACGCATCAACTTTGAGTTGTTTACGGTGCGCACCATGGGCTTTGCCGGTTACTTTTTAATTGTAGCCGACTTTATAAAAGCCGGGCGAGATATGGGCGTATTCATCGGCCCGGGGCGTGGTTCTGCTGCGGGATCTGTTGTAGCGTATTGTATTGGCATCACCAATATCGATCCCATAAAATATAACCTGCTGTTTGAGAGGTTCCTTAACCCCGACAGAAAGTCAATGCCCGATATTGATACGGACTTTGACGATGCCGGCCGGCAGAAGGTAATTGATTATGTGGTTGATAAATACGGAAAAAACCAGGTGGCTCAGATTATCACCTACGGCTCTATGGCCGCGCGTACCAGTATACAGGATGTTGGGCGGGTGTTGGATATGCCCCTATCTGATGTTACCGCACTTAAAAAACTGGTGCCTGAAACCTTGGGCATCAACCTAAAAACTGCTATTGAACAGGTGCCTGAATTGCAGCAGATCTACAAATCTACTGATCTGAAAGGCATTGTATTGCGCGAGGCGGAAAAATTGGAAGGATCTGTACGTAACACCGGCGTACACGCCGCGGGTATTATCATTGCCCCGTATGATTTGACAGACATTGTTCCGGTAGCAACCGCAAAAGACTCTGATTTGTTGGTTACCCAATATGATGGGCGCGTTATTGAGGATGCAGGTGTAATAAAGATGGACTTTTTAGGCCTTAAAACGCTTACCATCCTTAAAGATGCATTGCGCCTTATTAAACAAAATCATGGTGTTGAAATAGATATTGATACTATCCCGCTTGATGACCAGAAAACTTTTGAGCTTTACCAGCGCGGCGATACCAACGGCACGTTCCAATTTGAAAGTGACGGCATGCAAATGTACCTGCGCGATCTTAAACCCGATAAGTTTGAGGATCTGATAGCCATGAACGCCTTGTATCGTCCGGGGCCTATTGAGTATATTCCCAACTTTATCAGCCGTAAACATGGCCGCGAAGCGATAACCTTTGACGTGCCCGATATGGAAGAATACCTGGGTGAAACCTATGGTATTACCGTTTACCAGGAGCAGGTGATGCTTTTATCGCAAAAACTGGCAGGCTTTAGTAAAGGCGATGCTGACGTTCTGCGTAAGGCAATGGGTAAAAAGCAGATAGAGGTACTTAACAAAATGGAAGCGCAGTTTATGGATGGCGCCACAGCTAAAGGTCATCCAAAAGATAAGCTTACCAAAATTTGGAACGACTGGAAGGCCTTTGCTCAATATGCATTTAACAAGTCGCATTCTACCTGCTATGCCTTTGTGGCATACCAAACGGCTTATTTAAAAGCGCATTACCCTGCAGAATATATGGCCGCGGTTTTAAACAACCAAAACAATATGGAGAAGATAACTTTCTTTATGGAAGAGTGTCGCCGTATGGGGGTTGAAGTGCTTGGGCCTGATATTAACGAGAGCGATATGGCTTTTGCTGCCAATAAAAAAGGTGTTATACGTTTTGGTTTAACGGGCGTAAAAGGTGTCGGAGAAAAAGCGGTTGAAAGTATTATTGAGGAGCGCAATGAGCGTGGCCCATATAAATCTGTGTATGATTTTGCGCAACGCTCAAATACCCGCAGTGTTAACCGTAAAGCCTATGAAAATTTGGTATATGGCGGCGCTTTTGATGAGTTTAAACTAAACCGCTCGCAGTTTTTTGCGAAGTCTGAAAATGTGCAGTTAACAGGCATTGAGCGTTTAATTAAATACTCAAACGATTATCAAAATACGCAAAGCAGTTCTCAATCGTCATTATTTGGAGGATCGGTGGCATCCTACATCCCTGAGCCGGCCATGCCCGAAGCGGAAGAATGGCCGCTGATTGAAAAGCTTAAATACGAGAAGGAGGTTATCGGCATATACTTAACCGGACACCCGCTGGATAATTATAAGTTGGAGATGGATAAGTATTGCAATACCACCATTGCCGAGTTAAAAAACATGCAAAAAGCGCGCTCGGGCGAGGGTGGGGATGACGTAATGGCTGCTTTTGCCCAACTAAAAAAACGCGGCGAAGTTTGCGTGGGCGGCCTGGTAGGCAACGTGCAACATAAAATGACCAAGACCGGCAAACCTTTTGGCACCTTTGTACTGGAAGATTACAATGAATCGTATGAGTTTGCGATGTTTGGCGAAGACTACGTGAAGTTCAGGAACCTGATGGTTAATGGCTATTTTCTGCACATCAAGGGCAATATCGAAGAAAAATTCAGACAAAAGGATAACTGGGACCTGCGCATAACAACAATGAGCCTGCTGTCAGAAATGCGGGATAAACTGACCAAATCAGTCACCGTAGCGCTTGATCTGAATTCGATAAACGCTCAGCTAATGAACGAAATTCAGAACATTGTTAACATTAACAACGAGAAATATCCCGTTAAAAACTGCTGCCTTAGGTTTGTAATAAAATATAAAGATGAAGACCTATCAGTTAACATGCCGTCAAAAACTTTTAAGGTTAACCCCAGCGATGACCTGATGGCTGATATACTCCAATTAACCAACAGCCCCGCTGTACTAAATTGATCTTTCGCTCGTTTAAAAAAGTTTAAAAACTAAAATAATTTTAAGGTGTTATTTTAGTGTCAGTGCTTTTTACTTACTCTTTTTTGCCGACCATGCAACCAAACGATACATTATATCGTATCTGTTTAAACCAATATTGCGCTGATAAAAAGGTGCGTGATATCAATTCTATCTATTCTATCGTATGCAAAAACCATATTTGTGTTGTCATAAATGTAAACAACCATTTCATTACCGGGTTCCAACCCATTGGATATTTAAATTATTTCTATTCTTTTTGCCTGTAAAAAGTTTCTTTTGCGCAAAATGTATTAAGGTTAGACATGTTATGATTTCAGATTCAGACCTTGAAAAATATAACGATCTATAATCCGGAGCCGCATTGTCATTAAAAAATCAAAGTGGATAAATAATACCCGTGTTAGTAATTTCTTTGTCAGTTTGTCAGTAATGTACTTGTGGCAAGCAATTTGAATACTCATATTTGTTGAACATAAATATTAAATATCATGGCTTTAGAAATTACTGACGCAAACTTTGAGGAGCTTGTGCTTAAATCAGATAAACCCGTATTAGTTGACTTTTGGGCTGAATGGTGCGGTCCTTGTAGAATGGTTGGCCCGGTAGTAGAAGAAATATCAAAAGATTACGCTGATACAGCGGTTGTAGGGAAAGTAAATGTTGACCATAATCCGGGTATTTCGATGAAATATGGCATCCGCAATATCCCTGCTTTACTATACTTTAAAAACGGCGAAATTGTTGATAAACAAATTGGTGCCGTTCCAAAATCGGTTTTAGCCGGCAAACTGGATAAACAACTGGCTTAATCGCCATAAAATATTCGTTTAAAAAGCGTTACAATTGAATTGTAACGCTTTTTTTGTTTTATTTTAGTTTTTATATGTCGCAACTTAACGAAGATCAGCAGGTAAGGCAGTTAGCCAATCTTGAATTGCTTGCACGGCAGGTGGTTGAGGGCTTTATTACGGGCCTGCACCAAAGCCCTTTTCACGGCTTCTCGGTAGAATTTGCTGAGCACCGCCTTTATAACAATGGCGAGTATGCGCGCAGGGTGACACCGAGAGACGCGCAGTCTGCGTGAAGCGCCGGACGCTGTCCAGACGTTGCCTACAGAATCGGCGAAGATCGGCCGGATTGGCGAAACTTAATCGCCTGTTGGAGTGCCGG
>CAMLFI010000138.1 GCA_946479225.1 uncultured Mucilaginibacter sp.
AGCTGCGCATTATTGCCGAGATAAGCAAGGATGCCAACATGATGGAGGCCTTTGTTCAGGGTATAGATATTCACACCGCGACAGCTGCTAACGTTTATGGTGTACCGGTGTTAGAGGTGGACAGCACCCAGCGCCGCAACGCCAAGGCGGTTAACTTTGGGATTATTTACGGGCAATCGGCATTTGGCTTATCGCAGAATTTAGGCATCCCGCGTAAGGAAGCTGCCGAGATCATTGAAAACTATTTTGCCCAGTTCCCCGGCATTAAGCAGTATATGAATGATACCATGAATTTTGCCCGCGAGAACGGCTACGTTACCACGCTGATGGGCCGCAGGCGTTACCTGCGCGATATTAACTCGGCCAACCAAACCGTACGCGGCTTTGCAGAGCGAAATGCCATTAACGCGCCTATACAAGGCTCGGCTGCCGACATGATCAAAATAGCCATGATCAACATTCACCGCGAGTTTAAGGCCCGAAAGCTGGACGCCCGCATGACCATGCAGGTGCATGACGAGTTGGTGTTTGATGTGCCTAACCACGAGGTAGAGATAGTAAAACCCATTATTGTTGAAATGATGCGCAACGCAATTAAAACGACTGTGCCTATTTTGGTGGAGATTGGGACTGGTAGGAATTGGCTGGAAGCGCATTGAGGTTAGTTGGCAGTTTTTAGTTGGCAGTGGGCGGTTATACCAACGCGTCATTGCGAGGTACGAAGCAATCGCTACACGATAGGTAGTGCAGATATTAGTTAAGGGTACTCCCAGCCATAGAATAGTGGCATACCGCAACAGTTCAATTATGGAAATGACAGCTCTTGAGACATTAAATGAAGCTTTGAGAATAATTAAGCACTATAAAAAAAGCCCGCATGATTTGGAGGCTTTGTCAAAAAGTGATATTCTTCACTCTTTATTTGAGCAAAGGTATATTCTAAACAATAATGACTTTGAGTTTCACTTAATAAGTGAAACCCCAAAAAGCGATAAAGTTAGTCGAGTTTTATTTGAATGCTTTAGACGGAAGTCCATTTAAAGTTGAGATTATTTTTGAAGAAAGGTGGCGTTTAAAGTCTTTTCTTTTTCAGTGCCAAAGCTGTTTTGGGGATGATAAAGAATGTAACGTTTGCGGCGGCTCTGGATGGGGTGTCTTATGACAGGAGGCCGACCCGCTATGCGCAGTCTGTCAGTATGCGCTGTGCGAATGTCTGCGACTTCGCACGATCATGTTTGTAGCCTGCGGCTACATTAACGGACCAGTTGTTCCACTCGGCATCGCATGCTCCATCTTAAAAATCTGCTTTTTTCCGTTTCACGATGAAACAAAAAATGTGAATTCTACAAGACATTAATAATCAATTAATTAATGCACTTCCACAGCTAATTTTCCTGACGAATAAGTAGTTTCATTTTGTTTCATCGCAAAAATTAGAGTGCTTATTATCAAACACTTACGTGAAAAAACGTTTCACGCGTTTCATATTGTTTCATATTTTTGTGAAACACCTTGCTGTCTTTTAGACACGGTAATTTTATCAAAAATTAAAGATCCCCTTCAGCATAATTACCCTTCCCGGTATCATAAACGATGCACTTGTTGACGAGTTGGCAGATATATCAAACGTGCCAAATGTTTTAATATTGGTGAGGTTGGTTCCGCTTAAAACAATATCTGTGTTGATCTTTTTCAGCTTAAAGTTGATATTCATATCGGCAAAAATATAACTCAAATCCTGCCGACCGGGCTGCCTGGTAAACAGATGCTCGCCCGATATATTTACATAAACGTTCTTTACCGTAGTGAACGAAAATGTGGAGCGCTGCGTTAAACGCAGGTTGGTAATGGTAAGGGCATCAGGCAGCGAGGCCTTACTGCGCATAACATCATAATTTGCTTTGTATTCCCAATTCAGAAAGCGCGCCAGCCGACCTATAACACCCGTCTTGTAGCTAATGGTTTGGCTATTGGCCGTAAAAAACCTGCCATTCTGCAATTGCTGGTACCAGCCCATCCTCATGCCTATACCGCCATTCACCGTGGTGGCCAGCGCAAAAATGTACTTGCTGCCGCTTGCCTCAAAAGTTAAGTTGCGGTTATGGTTGGGCATGTATACAAATACCCGCTGCTGTATATTATTGGTTAAAATAAATGATGCTATATTATTTAAACCCGCGTCAGAATAGTTAACCGTAAAATTGGCAAAAAGCATTTTTACAGCCTTTGTAAAGGTATAAACAGCTGATACGCTATGTGTGCGGCTAAGCGAAACATCTGAATTGTTGGCCATTAACGACCGGTAATTGGTTGCTATGGCACCCCTGTAAACATCGTTAATAGTGCCAAGGTTATTGTTAAATCTATAATTAAGATCTATGGTGTGTTCCGCGCTTCTGGCGTACGTAAACCTAAAAGACGGATCAACGAACAGATTGCGGACGGTGTTATTTAATGCATGTGCATTGTCTTTATACTTAACTGTATTAAAACTTAGCGGAAGATCAAGTACCACTGTTAGCCATGGGTTTTTGTAGCTGTAATTGGCGCTTGTGTAGACCTTTGTCTTCAGCCAGTCCAGATCGTTAATCATAGCAGGCGAAACCAGCTCCGTGGTCTGATCATTTTGAACGCGATAAAGCTCTGTGTTAAGTTTCTGATGCTGTAGCTCTAATCCTGATCTGTAAGTTTGCGTAAGTTTATCGCCAATTATATTGATAAACGCAGAATTACTGGTATACCATGTGGGCACTTTAACATATTGGTTTAACCCGCTGTAAGGCTGGTTGTTGTTAAACAGCGCCTCGTTTGGTCCGGGATTGATTGTCAATATCTCGGGTTTACTCACGTTACTTATTGTAGAGGATAAATTAACAATCTGCCCGGATTTGAGCATCAGCTTGTAATCAAGCACATTGGTAATGCTCGTAATTTTCTGATCAAGCATTTGCTTTGCATCTATGCCGTTAGCCACTACCGATGAAGTTGTTTTGGTGGGTGATAGATCCAGCGTTAACCTGTCATTAAAATATCCCGTCTCGCTGTTGTGCACCAGGTTAAACTCCGTCCTTGTTTTCTGCAGGTTGGTAGAGTTATCCTGCTCTTCGGTATATTTTATGGTTTGCCCCGGTAAAAACGTTTCTAAAGCTTTTTTATACTGCTGATGCCGTTCATCTATCAAATAAGAAACGTTTACTTTCAACTGCAAATTCTTGTTAATATTCACCAGATCATTAAGATTGATAAGGCCGGCCTTGTTAAACAAATACCTGTTTTGAGGTAGTACAGAAATGCCGGCTGCGCCTACGGAAAGAAAGTTACCGCCCGTGGCATTGAGCGGCGCATTATGCGATATCAGGTCTATACCAGGGTCAATACCAATGTTGTTGCCTGTAATATTATTAATGAATTTCAATTTTTTGTTGAGCAGCATAGCGGTGCTGTTGACGGTAAACCTGTTGGGTACGCCTAACCCAACCGAGGCTTCGCCTATTACGCGCAATTTTGCCTCATCCTTTATAACCAGGTTTAAGGCAACATCCTCGCTCGTGTTGTTTTTCTGCAGCATTTTAATGGGCTGGTCTTTTTGTATTACCTGCACCTCATCAACAGCTCCATGGGGAATACTGCGGCTGGCTATGTTATACCTGTCGTCCAGCAAATTATCGCCATCAATACGTAAACTGGATATAGCTCTGCCATTATAACTTATTTTACCATCATCGGCTACATCAATGCCGGGCATCTTTCTTAGCACATCGCCTATGCTTCTATCCTGGTTACCTGCAAAATCTGCTGTGCGATAATTCAGGGTGTCGCCGTTAACATTTATACTGGGCTTATACTTTATCTTCACTTCTTTAAGCATAATTTCGCTTTCCATCAGCACCAGATCATGGTCCTTACTTAAGTCTGTAACACTTATCGCGGCTTTATTATAACCCAGGCAGGCAGCTTCAATATTTAAGCCCACAGTACTTTCATTGATTTGTAAAATATACCGGCCGTCTTTATTGGTTTGGGTGTATTTAACAATATCGCCCTCCGCATCTTTAAGCGTTACATTGGCAAATTCAACCGGTTTGCCTTTATTGTCTTTTACCATGCCCTTTACTTGTTTTTGTGCCATAGCGGATGCGGCGCAAAACAGTAGCGATAGTACTAACAGCAATGTTTTTTTCATGTGGATAAGTTTAAAGGGTTGCCTATGTTGCGCAGAACCAAATGGATTGATTATGCGCACAAGGATGTGGTGGTTTAGGATAATTAGGTTGCGCGGAGTAGTTCCCCTCTTGAGAGGGGGCGCGCCGGGTTGTGCGGCTGTAGGGGTGTGTTAATCGACTACTTAACACACCCCTCCGCCCCTCTCAAGAGGGGAATCGCACGGCCCGCCGCTTTTTCCGCCCCCTTTATCAAACTACTTTTTCGGACTCAATTCAATAGGATTATTAAAAGGATTTTTAACGGGAACAGGCACCTTCTCATTCATTTGAGGGTTAGCAGCTCCGCTACTGTTGGCGCTGCCGCCACCGCCACCACTGCCGCTGACAACGGCTTGAGCCGCCGCCGCGGGGTCCTTCCTCCCCATCGCGGCATACTGTGCTGTCAAAAAACCTACGGGGTCCTTCGCCTCTTCTGCTTTCAGTTTATCAAATTCTGCTTTAGTAATTTTTACCGGTCCGTTACGATTAATTGACTTGTCAGCCATAACGGTAAATTCACTAATGTTCAGATCCCGATTGCCTTTAATACTATTTTCCGGTAATTCACGCGCCTTGTCAACTGCCAGATCACCGGGTTTAACTTTTTCAACGCCGACAAATTTAAACTGTACGTCTTTTTTGTCATCGTAAGCTTCTATAATAAGCCCTGGTAGTCCATTTAGCTTCCACGGTCCGGTTGTAAATGGCAACTCCGGTGCAAACCATGCTATCCAGTTACGGCCCTTATAGGTAGTGGTAGCCTTTTGAGCGCGGAGGCCCGAAAAGTTGAGTGTATCCTTTAATATTTTCCAGTCGATGTTCTCAATTTCACCCTCTACTAAATAATTAAGTGCTCGTGTTTGCTCATAATTTATAAACTTATGTTGTTGTGGAAATAAGTAAAAATATCCGAAAGAGACCGGCTTTAGCCCAGTGCTCGTGCTATTGAAAATACCGTTTTTCCTTTCCTCCATCCATTTTAAATTCATAATTACACCCTGTTCAATCCGGTCAAAACTGGTGTAAACAGAGGCCTCTTTACCTGCTAAAAGCATCATGGTTTCGGTATAAGGTTTATCGCGTTCGGTAGTATCCTGTACATGAATAAAATTGTACTGAACTTTAATAAGGGTTTGGTAAGATTGCTGTGCATATACTGTTATTGCAAGCATAAGGGCGCAAAAAGTGATTAATAAACGTTTCATAATTTTAAAAATTTAGGTTAAAGTTTGTGGAACACTATAGTAGGCTACCTTTTCTGGCCCAACTCAATAGGATTATTTATGGGGTTTTTAACAGGTGCCGGGGCTTTCTCAACTGTTTGCACTTTGGCTGATTCGTTACTACCGCCGCCGCCGCTCCGGGCGGTCCCGTTAGCAACCGATTGAGCAATTGCGCCGGGATCTTTCATTCCTATAGCAGCAAATTGCGCCGTCATAAAGCCTATGGGGTCTTTTTCCTGCTGGGCTTTCAGCTTATCGTAATCGCTTTTAGCAATTTTTACCGGTCCGCCATGATTTATGGGCCCTTCGGGCAAAACCGTTATTTCGGCTACATTTAGCCCGGTGACGCTTTTTATGTAGTCCGGCGGCAGGCCCTTTGCATTAGCTACGGCAAGGTCGCCCGCTTGTACCTTTTCCAGTCCGGCAAACTTAAATTGCACCTCTTTTTTATCATCACATGCCTCTACAATAAGGCCTGGCAAACCATTTAATTTCCACGGGCCATTTGTAAATGGCAGCTCGGGCGCAAACCATGCTATCCAGTTGCGGCCCTTATAAGTGGTTGTCGCCTTTTGAGCACGTATCCCCGAGAAGTTTAGCGTATCTTTTAATATTTTCCAATCTATTCTTTCAATTTCACCTTCTACCAGGTAATTAATAGTCATAGGCTCGAAGCTTATAAATTTGTTTTGTTTGGCAAACAGGTAATAATGTCCATTTGTAGTGATCCTGGAGTAGGGATGATTGCCCCGAATACCGTTTTTTCTATCTTCCAGGTTTTTTAAACTCTGATTTACGTGCTGTTCAATCCTGTCTAAACTGGTATAATAGGATGCGTCCTTACCCATCACCAGCAGCATGGCTTCGGTATAAGGTTTATCGCGTTGGGTAGTATCCCGCACATGAATAAAGTTGTACTGAACTTTAATAAGGGTTGGATAAGACGGCTGTGCGTATGCCGACATTGAAAGCATACAGGCACAAAAAATGGTTAATAAACGTTTCATAATTTTAAAAATTTAGGTTAAAGTTTGGGCAATACCATCCAGGCTACAGCCGGATAGCTGTTAAAATATTGTGTCACGAAAATTTAAAATGTTGTGGTTACTACAACCGTGCTAATGCTTTACGGGGAATCAGATCCTTTCGGGTCTTTCATTCCCAATGCAACGAACGCGTCGTATTTTGAGAGGTCGAGATCAGGAAAAAGTTTTTCTGCATTATATTTGCTACCGCTTATGCCTTGCCGCTTACCCGCGTAATCATTAGCAGCAGCATCAAAAGTGTAAAGCTCGGCTTCGTCATGCACCACTCCGTCAACAATAAAAGCCACCTTTGCATTGTGGGGCAGGGTTGCCATCATTTTTGAGCCCGAGCGGCTTAAAACCTGCATTATATCTTCGCCATTACCCAAACTTACACGCTGATAAAATTTATCATTACTTAA
>CAMLFI010000139.1 GCA_946479225.1 uncultured Mucilaginibacter sp.
ACCCTGAAACAATTTGGAACACTTTGAAACTACTTATAAGAAATTAAAGTTACCTTTAAAACACCGGCAAAAAGATGATAATAAGCACCTTGTGACACTTCCCGATTTTAACTTAAAAGTGGAACACTTTGGAACAGCAAATCAACCGGTTTGAAACACCGCTCAAACAATGTCATTAATCAGCCGGAAATAAGCTTACGTTTTCGCTTGAATCACCGGCGGCGAGCCCACGAATACAAAAAAATTCAAAAAGTTATATTTTTAATATTATCTTTGTCTTCAAGATACTCTTATTACAACTATCTTTTAAAACAAGACATAACGAATGAACAAAAAGCCCGCCCCCGGAATTTCCACCAGTCAATTTGGTAGACAATTTTCAGACAGCACAATTTTAATGCACGAAGCCATTGCCCGTAAAGCAGGGCTATCAGGCACAGACCATAAATATTTAGGCTTCATTATTCAACATGGCTCGATGACAGCAGGAGAATTGGCAAAATATACAGGTTTAACCACAGGCACAGTTACCGGGCTAATAGACAGATTTGAAAAGAAAAATTTTGTATCAAGGGAATTTGACAAAAGTGATAGGCGAAAAGTAATTATAGTTCCAAACACGCCGGTAATTATGAAAGAACTGGGTGGCATTTTTGGTGAAATAGAAACAAAAATGACTGATCTTTTAAATTCTTACAGTAAAAAAGATTTAGCCCTGATAGAAAATTATATGCAGTCGGCTATTCAGATTATGCAGGAAATAACCCGGAAATTAAACAACACCAAATAGCATGGAATTTCAAACGAATAGCAAGGCAATAATAATTGGTGGTGGAATAGCCGGACCTTCAATAGCTTTATTTTTGAAAAAAATCGGCATTCAATCAGAAGTATTTGAAGCGAAAGAGGAAACATTTTCTAATGGTGCAGGATTAAGCCTTGCTCCTAATGGGGTAAATGTATTAGCCGAATTAGGGTTAACCGATAAAACAATTACAAGCGGAAGCATTGCAGCAAATGGAATATTTAAAAACGCCAACGGAAATAGATTAGCAAAGTTCAAGTTTTCCAATTTAGCCCGGTATAAATATCCAAGCGTAAATATTAAAAGAGCAACACTTAATAATATTATGTTGGAGGAATTGAACAAGCAAAACATTCCAATCCATTTCAACAAAACATTGCAAAATATTTCACAAACTGATAATGAGGTGACTGCCACGTTTGAAGATGGGACTAAAGCCGTAGGAAACTTTCTGGTAGGAGCTGATGGTGTAAGAAGCTTTGTTAGAAATTACGTATTAGATATTCCGTTGAAGCCCGACTTTACCGGTGTTGTAGGTAGTGGCGGCTTTGTAGATAAAAACAAAATTCAGGATCTAACGCAATCAGATAGCGACGATATAAATTTCATTTACGGCAAAAATGGATTTTTTGGTTATACAGGTGTTAATGCAAAAGAACTAATGTGGTGGACAAATATCATGGTGGCTGATCCATATACAAGAGATGAACAAACAAACTTTGACAAGGAAGCAGAAAGAAAAAGCTTGCTCAATCAATACGCTTTATACAGTTTTCCTGTTACCGAAATTATTAGCAACTCGTCAAACTTTCTCAGACTTAATGTTTTTGATGTTCAATTTTTGCCCAGGTGGTTCAACAAAAACATCATTCTTATTGGTGATGCAGCACATGCTGTAAGTCCAAATTCAGGACAAGGAGCTTCAATGGCTTTAGAAGATGCGATGCTTTTGGCTAAGCTTATTCGAGATGAAAATAATTTGGAAACTGCGTTTTCAAATTTTGAAAATATGCGAAGGCCACGAGTGGAAAAAATTGTTTTAGAAGGCAGAAAAAGAGGAAGCGACAAAGTTATTGTAAATGCCTTTCAGCAAAAAATCAGAGAGCTAATGATTAGGATCTTTGTAAATGCCTTTGCAGAAAAAGGCAATCATTGGTTGTTTGACTATAAAATTAAGTGGTGATCGAAAATATTATTTCCCGCCCAGGCGAGGATTTCCCGCACAGGACGCTGCTGAAACGAAGGGGCTTACACCAATTACATTAAGTAAATCAACCCCGCTATTAATTTCTTTTTTTCCGCGCTTTAAGCGATATTAGGCGTTTAACAACAACCCTGACCGTCATCGCATAAATGGTTAACTTTAATAAAGGCATTCTTTTTTTGTTCCTGCTCCAGTTAAAGTTAGTTGCTTACAGCCAGCAGCGTACCCTCCATGTTGAAATTGCAAACCAGGGGCAACCAAAAGCCGTTTCTTCCATCCGGGTAAATGATATCCCTACTACAATAACCACTCCGCCACATATATCTTATTCAACACCGCAGGTATATGGTGCCAATTTACCCATTACGCCCTTAACGCCTAATAACATAGGCGGCAGCGTGCCGGCAGCTATTTATGGCCAGCAGTCGGTTTTTGCGGGGCCCGGGCCCCTTCAAAACGTTACCGGGCTTATAGCCGAACCGGATGGCTCGCTCTATATAGCCAACTATGGCGATAACACTATTTATAAAGCAAGCGCCGCCGGCGCGATAAGCGTTTTTGCCGGGCCATCAGGTGCCGGTTATTCATTTTTACTGCCGGATGCCTTGGTGGCCGACGCTGGGGGTAATCTATACCTCAGCGATATGGGCAATAACCTGATCCGTAAAATTACACCCGGCGGTATCGTATCAACCTTAGCAGGCAACGGCGCTAGCGGCTCCGCGGATAATGCTACGGGCGCACTGGCAACTTTTTATGCCCCAAGGGGCATGGCTATTGATGCCTCGGGCAATATTTATGTGGCCGATCAGGGCAATAATTTAATTCGTAAAATAAGCCCCGCCGGAGCAGTCACGACTGTCACCGGTCGTGCGGGCGTTGGTTTTACAAATGGCGATATCGCTACCGCAACCTTTAACACACCTACTGCAGTAGGTATCGATAATGCCGGTAATTTATATGTTTCTGATTCACAAAACGGCGCTATCAGAAAGATAACTCCCGGCGGTACAGTATCAACAATTGCTACCGGTCTTAACTTTCCCCGCGAGCTGCGTGTTGACGGTACCGGCAATATTTATGTTGTTGAGCAAACCAGCAACAGCCTGTCTGTAATATCGCCTGCCGGTGGCGTTACAACGGTAGCCTCGGGGTTTAGCAGCCCTATTGGCCTGGTATTGGATGGAAAAGGGAGTTTATATATTGGAGCAGTAAACCTTGTTCACAAAGTTACCATATCCGGATACACCATTGATAAAGCGCTACCTGCCGGATTAAGCTTTAACCCCCAGACAGGCATTATAAGCGGCACACCAACAACGCTATGGCCCACCACTAATTACACTATAACAGCATATAATGGCGGCGGCAGTCATAGTACTACCGTTAGTATAACGGTAGCGGCAACTGCAAAAAAGCCATCCATTATAACGCTACCTACGCAAAAGCCCGATCATCTTGATGCCGATAACAGTTACGACCCCAAGGGAACCAGCACCAACCCCGAAACACCTATTATTTATACCAGCAGCAACCCGGCTGTAGCAACTATAACCGCCACGGGGCTTGTACATTTAGTGGGGCCGGGCCTAAGTACCATTACCGCTACCCAGCCCGGAAATGAAAATTATGCCGACGCCCAGCCGGTGATCCAGTACCTTACAGTTATAGAAACTTTATTTGTTAGTTTACCCGCTTTTGAAACCAAAACCGTTTGCAGCGCAGATTTTAGTGCCAATGCTTTTATCAGGGATACCGACTTGCCTGTTACCTACACCAGCAGTAATCCCGGCGTGGCTACCATTTCTTCGGATGGACTTATCCATATCATAAGCGCAGGGAGTACCGTAATTACCATTTCTCAGAATACTACACAGCAATACTATGTATCGGCACAGCCAAAATCGCAAACATTAACCTTGGTGTTACCGGTTTCGCCTGACGTAAGCATTGCAGCCAGCTATGCCGGCAATTGTACCGGCTCGCTTGTCACTTTTACGGCCACGGGGCATAACGCCGGTGCTAACCCTGTTTATCAATGGCGGGTAAACAATGTTAGTATTGCCAACAACAACAGCCATGTATTTACAAGCACAACGCTGAATAATGGCGACAATGTTACCTGCACGCTTATAAATAATGAGAGCCCTTGTTTAAGCGGCTTTGTAGCTAACTCAAACATCGTCACACTTGAGCTGGTTAGTCCGGTAACGCCTGTGGTTACTATTGCAGCGTCAATCAACTATGTGTTCCCGGGGACTGCAATTACCTTTACGGCGAACGTTAAAAACGGCAGCGCTTCTCCCAACTATCAATGGTATGTAAATGGTATTGCCACAGGCGATAATAGCGCAATTTATGTAAGTAATACATTTACCAACGGCGACCTTGTGCAGTGTGTGGTTGCCGCAAGCAACAGCTGCAGTCTGCCTGCCGAAAGCCAGACCTTAAAAGTTACCATAGTAACCAAGGTTGAAATACCCAACACATTTACACCTAATGCCGATGGCATTAACGATACCTGGTTTATAAAGGGCCTGGCGGGTTACCCCAACTGCCTGGTAAGTATTTACAACCGGAACGGGCAGCTTATACACCGGTCAAGAGGTTACAACGTGGATTGGGACGGCACAACAAATGGTAAAAACGTACCGGCATCAACCTATTATTATGTAATCGACCTGCAGTTTCAGCACCAGATTATGAGTGGGTATGTTACGGTTATAAAGTAAGGGGTTGCAAGGGCTGGACAAACAACCTATCTGAAATTTCTGTTAATAGGGTACTGTCGGAAAAACATCCGGTAGTATCAGCAGATATTAAAATATGAAAAGCTACGATTATAACATATCCCTAAACGGCGAACAGCTCCCGGTACGTATTTCTGAACATGTGGAGGGCGATAAAACACTGTACGATATCCAGTTTGAGGACCGCACGATCACGATTTATAAAGATACCTTGTATATCTGGACGAGTGATAACCCACAGGAATTAAGCAAGGAAGCTATTCAAAGTTTGGGTGAGCAGATAATAAACGCATAAGCAAAATACCATAATTGACATTCGGTAAACTCTGGGAGCACGTATTATTACTAATTTTGTTCAGTAAATTTCTCGCAATGTCTATATCCACTGAAAGCGAACTAATCGGCATGCAGCAGGCCAGCCAAGTTGTGGCCATTACTTTAAGAAAGATGCGCGAATACGTAAAACCCGGCATGTCAACTAAACAACTTGACGATTATGGCGGAACACTGCTTGAAGAAATGGGTGCACGTTCTGCACCACTGCTAACCTATAACTTCCCCGGCCATACTTGTATAAGCGTTAACGGCGAGGTTGCACACGGCATACCTTCTGCAGATAAAATTTTAAATGAAGGCGATTTGATCAATATCGATGTATCAGCGGAGTTGAACGACTTCTGGGCAGATAATGGCGGGTCGTTTGTATTGGGCGAGGATATACGTGGCCATGGAAAGTTGGTTGAGGCGTCAAAAAATGTTTTGAGAAAGGCTATCAGTAATATTAAAGGCGGCGTACGGATCTCGGAAATAGGTAAATTGATTGAGACAGAGGCAAAGAAATACGGCTACACCGTAATAAAAAACCTAACCGGTCACGGCATAGGCCGCGGCTTGCACGAGGAACCCCATGAAATTGCCAACTACTGCGACAAATACAACACTACACGTTTTAAAAAGAATTCGGTAGTTGCTATTGAGACCTTTATTTCAACCCGTTCTACAATTGCCGAACAACAAAGCGACGGCTGGACGCTATTGGGCAACAAAGGCGGCTTTGTAGCACAGCACGAACACACTATTATGGTAACAGGCGGAGACGCAATTATACTAACCGGGCAAAACGGTATTTGGGATTAAATCAAGCTTGTATTTGGTCTTTGTAGACAAAAACGGTTAATGCTCAGACTCCCCCGGCACCTCAGGCACACCCGGATCATCCAATATCTGCACAGCGGTGGCATCGCCTACATTTTTCCAATCGTTCAGCACCCAAACAACTTTTTTGTCGGGCGTAACCTCAATTAATTGCGGGCCTTTGCCCCGTTGCCCGCGCGAGGTAAAAATGGTATTGCCATTTGCTAAACGGGTACTGGTTTGTGGGGCGGATAGGAACTGATATTCGGCGGGCAGGTCTGTTTTAAAATTAAATTCCCACACGGTTTCGCTTTTTGCGTTTACTTCTCGTACAAGCCATTCCTTTTCATCATTAATAAGCGTGTTGCCATTTTTTAGTCGGATGGCTGCCCAGGGCGATGGGATATTGTATATCCATATCTCCTTGAAATTTTTATCATACTCAACCACCATGTTCAAATTGAGGTAAGATACGAGGTAAGTTCCCTGCGCTGTTACACGCGCGCGCCTAAACTGACCGTGAATGTCGGCAGGGTTCTGCGGAGTTTTAACAGGTAGCGTTTGCTCCACCTCTACCTTGCCGGTTTTGATATTTACTATCATCAACTTAGGTGGCAGGCCGTTAATAACAAACATAACTTTGTCTAAACCTATAGGCTGGCAGGTATGTACTTCTGTGTGGGTGGCTCCTTCGGCAGGGTTGAGGTCATAGCGCCAGATAACTTTCTTATCGGGCGTTATCATGGCAACATACTTCATGCGACTAAACAGGATGTTACCGTTAGAGAGCATCCAAACATCATCATACTCCGGACCTTTACCTGTTGAGTAGGTCCATATCACTTTTCCACCGTTTATAAGCGACATGCGGTTGTTGTTCTCGCCGATATAAAGCATGGGGTGTTGGGCAAGGCCTTTGCCGGGCAGGTTGGCCGGTGTTTCTTCTGCGGCATTAACCA
>CAMLFI010000140.1 GCA_946479225.1 uncultured Mucilaginibacter sp.
CACCCACGCATAATCTTCAGGATAAATATGCGTCGCAAATGCTTCCATTGTAACCGGCGCGGTTTGGGCTACGCCATAAATATCCCGCAGCTCTTTAGACCAGTATAATTCGCCCGTTGTGGGTGCATATTCCCAGGTACCCAGATTGGTTGATTCTATTGCCATGCGCAATCTTGAAGCGCTGGTGATCAACTCTTCGTTGGCAACTTCCAACTGTTGCCTGCTCTCATTTAGCTCTTCATTTGTGCTTGCCA
Source organism: uncultured Mucilaginibacter sp. (assembly GCA_946479225.1). Next base: position 255 of record CAMLFI010000140.1, read on the forward strand.
GTTCCTCGTTAATTGCCTGAAATTCTTCGTTGGTACTTGCCAATTCCTCGTTAGTTGCCTGCAATTCTTCATTAGAAGCGGCCAACTCTTCGTTAAGCGCAGCAAGTTCATCCGAAGTTTCTTCTACCTGCTGTTTAGCTAATACAGTATCAGTTACGTCTGCCACCGTATTCATCACACCATATATCTTACCCTGCTGATCAGCTAAGGCCGTCAAGCTGTAGTTAAAATAATAGGTACGCATACTACCGTCTATTGCCAGATCAACACGTTGATTACGGCCATGGAACGGCTTACCTGTGATAAATACATCATCCAATTGGGCAAACACAGCTTGATTGCTCAACTCCGGCAAAATCTCGGCGTACTTCTTGCCTATCACTTTTGAGCCTTTACCCCAAACATCAATAATGGCTTGGTTGGCAAATGCAATACGCAACTCCCTACCCATATATACACCGATAGGGAACGGTGCGTTCTCAATTATTGAGCGGATTTTATGCTCACTTTCAGCTAATTCATAAACAATCTTCCGCAGGTTTTTCTGGCTGGATGACAATTGCTCATTATTGGTTAAAAGCTCCTCGTTTGATGTGGCTATTTTTTTATTGGTTTCCAGCATGCCCTCAAGCGCCAGAACTTTCGCGGTAGTTTCTGTACATATTACCAACATGCCATGAATATTCATGTCTTCATCGGTAATGGGAGTATATGAAAAATCGAAATAAACGTCTTCCTCCTGTCCGTTCCGGTTTATTCTGAACTTAAAATCCTGAAAAGCTACCGCCTCGCCGCCCATAACTTTTTCAAACAAAGGCATTACGGTATCCTGCCCTCCGGCAATGGTTTCGTAAACCGTAACACCCAGGGCATGTGGGTGTCTAGTCGACCCTAAAATCGGTATACAGGCGTCGTTATACAAACGGATAAGATCCCTACCCCAACAGACCATCATAGGAGATGGCGTGCTAAGCATAATACCCGTTAGCTGCTTTAGCTGAAGGGGCCAGTTTTGTGGCGAGCCAAGTGCGCTGGTTTGCCAGTTAAACCGCCGCATTAACTCACCCATTACACCACCACCGCGCAAAAAAGGCAGATCTGAACCTATGTTATTATTTTCAGGCATTAAAAAATCACGCTTTTGGGTTGCAATTACATTATCGTCTAGGATAAAAAAACTACATCATATAAATGTAGCAGTTTGGAAGCTAAGGTAAAAAAGATTAACAACAGTTACCCTACCTCACGTAGCATAAGGTGTTCCTTTTTAAACTCCTGCGGTGTTTTGTTCATCAGCTTTTTGAAATAGCGGTTAAAGTTGGATAAGTTGTTAAAGCCACTGTCATAACATACCTCGTAAATGGTCATGTCTTTTTCCAATATCAGGTTACATGCGTGGGCCACCTTAACCTCCAGCAAAAACTGCTGCAGTGTTTTGCGGGTTTTAGCTTTAAAGTAACGGCAAAAAGCTTTGGCACTCAAGTTGGCCACGGATGCTATCTCTTCGAGCGTTATTTTTTTCTGAAAATTGTCTGAGATGTATTGAAATACTTTATTCAACCTGTCAGCTTCCTGGCGTTCAACTTTTTCAGGGTGATAAATGGTGTTAATATATTCCCTTTCTTTTGAGGTGGCTATTTTATCTAAAATGTTCAGCAATGTCATTATCCGTTCCAGACCGCTGGCTTCTGACAGCTTTTTTATCAAGGCTTTTACCTGGTTTTTTGTACTGCCGGTTATTTTTATTCCCTGCTTTGCCTTCTCCAATAACAATTCAATATTCTTAAGCTCGGGGGTTGTAAAAAACTTGTCGCCTAAAAAATCGTGCTGAAAATAGATTACGGTTACCTCGGCCTTCAGTTTAGATTCCTCCACAAAATATTCAGGGTCGCAGCGCCACATATGCGCCAGGTTAGCGCCAAATAGGCAAAGCTCATCAGGTTCAAAACGATGTACATCATTCCCTATAAACCTTGTTCCCCGCCCTTTGTGTATATAGATCAACTCAATTTCGGGGTGAAAATGCCATTGATTATAAAAATTCTTGTCTTTATTCTGATAAATAGAAAAAGACGATTCGGGCTTATATGGGACTTTCAGCAGGTGTGGTTTCATCAGCAAAAGATATAAAATCTACAATATTGGTATTATTTCTTTCAAATATATGTTACTATAGTATTACTTTTTGCGAATTGGTTGGGAATTATTTCTGTTTTTATAGATGAAATTTGAAATAGAATGACAACCGTGATATGGTGGGCATATCGCGGCCGGTTCTATAAACCAACAATTGCTTAAAGTTTTTTACGTTATATTTTAACTAACGGCGCTTTGCCCGGTCAAAGGCATCTATAAGCTTAAGGCGGTTAAAATGTACATTAATGAAGTTTGAGAGATAATTAAAAACCAATTTCACTTAATACCAATTAAACCAATTAACCTAATTTAAAATTTTGAGAACATGAAAGTTTATTTGATCGGACTAATGCTTGTTATCGGGTTTGTACTAACCCTGCACCTTGCCATGAATGGGCAGGTGGGTGCCATTGTGAAAAACCCACGTATGGGTAATGCAATTTTCTGGGCCATTGGCGCATGTACCGCCATTATTATTGGCCTTACAGATTGGGATCCCACTGTATTTACCCGCTTAAAAGAGGTGCCTTTTTGGTTGCTTACCGCAGGTGTAATGGGCGGTGCACTTGTATTTGGTATTGCTTATACCATGCCACAATTAGGCGCAGCCAGGGCCACTGTATTAATGATAGCAGGACAAGTATTATCAGGTTTGATCTTTTCACATTATGGCTGGTTGGGATCGCCGGTTGAACCTATAACATTAACAAAAATTGGCGGTGCGGTACTCTTGCTGGCAGGAACAGCAATGGTAACACTGGCTAAATAAGTATATTAAATTTTAATACCATGGAAAATTTAGATTCATTTAACCGCAGAGATTTTATGCGACTGGCCGGGATGGCCGGCGCAGCGGCGCTTGTTGCGCCCGGCTTTGCTTTTGAGGAAGCCAAAAAACGTAAGTTTCAGATCGGCTCAACCTTTATACTTTGGGGATACGGCGGCAACGTATTAGAAGCCTCATTGAAAGACATTGCCTCCTTAGGCTTTCATTCATTTGAAACTTTTGGACAGGTAATGGAACAATTTGAGAAACAACCTGGCGGATTTGCCGAAGTAATAGCAAAATATAAAGTACCAATTGTATCCGCTTTTTGTACACACGATGTACTTGATCCGGCAAAAACAGAGGCGGAGGCCGAAAAACTGAGACGCTGGTGTAAAATATTAAAAGCCAATGGCGGCAAGGTGATAGAATACTGCGCCGGCGGAAGCAGACGCGGTTACGACTACAAGAACTATAAAAAGAATCTTGTAGACTCTATGAACATGTATGGCAAAATTGCTCAGGAAGAAGGCTTGGTTGCAGCGCTGCATCCCCATACGGGTACCCCTATTGAGACCGAAGAAGAGATCTACTTTATAATGGAGAATGTAGATACCCGCTACATGAAATTTGGACCGGATGTGGGTCAGATTCAAAAAGGCGGTGGCGATCCGGTGAAGATCTGTAAAGATTTTATGGAGCTAATTGAGCATGTTCACCTGAAAGATTTTGCTGGTGGCGACAATGGTTACCTGGGTTATTCTCCGCTTGGTGAAGGTAAGGTGCAGATTGCTACTATTATGGATATGATAGAAAAACGCAAGAAAAAAATGGCAGGCATGGTAATGTTTGAACTGGATTATGATAATCGGGTTAAGCCACCATATACGCCTTTAGAAGCGGCTAAAATATCAAGGGATTTTATGGCAAAGCTGAATTATAAATTCGAGCCAAAGACAATTTAAGTTTCTGTAAAAACAAATAAAAACTAACAATAACATCTTTTTTAAACGATGCAGCGATGCATCATAACACCACGGCTTTGACCAAACATAAGGCCGGACAAGACAAAAGTATATATGGAAATTCTTAGCAATTACATTAGTAACAAATGGGTATCAAGTAAGGAAACCAACACCACCGACGTAATAAACCCCGCTACACAAGAAATTTTAGGCAGGGTTCCTTACGGAAACGGCACGGCGACTGACGTTGATACAGCGGTAAAGGCAGCGCACGAGGCATACAAGCAGTGGAGAGAAGTGCCCGTGATGAGAAGAGTGCAACCTTTGTATAAACTAAAGCAATTGTTAGAAGAAAATGCTGAAGATATTGCAAGAACCATCACCTTGGAGTGCGGTAAATCATTAGCCGAATCAAGAGGCGAAATACAACGCGCTATTGAAAACGTTGAGGTGGCCTGTGGTACGCCAATGCTTATTCAGAGTGAGTTTTCAGAAAATATTGCCGGTGGCGTTGATGAGTTTATGATCCGTCAGCCATTGGGTGTATGTGCTTGTATAGCTCCATTTAACTTTCCGGGCATGATTCCTTTCTGGTTCCTTCCATACGCTATTGCCTGCGGTAACTCTTTCGTGCTTAAACCATCAGAGAAAGTGCCATTGACAATGATGAAGGTGTTTAAACTGATCGAGCAGATCGGCCTTCCGGAAGGTGTTATTAGCCTGGTTCACGGTGGTAAAGAAACCGTTGACGCATTTTTGGATCATCCACTTATCAAGGCTATCAGCTTTGTAGGCTCTTCAAAAATCGCCCAATACGTTTATGGTCGTGGCGCTGCTAACGGCAAGCGTGTACAGGCTCAGGGAGGCGCAAAAAACCCGGTAGTTGTTTTGCCTGATGCAGATATTGATATGTCTGTACAGATTATAACTGACAGTGTTTACGGCTGCGCCGGACAGCGTTGTTTAGCTGCATCAAACATTATTACTGTTGGCGACAGCGGCATTATCAGAGATGCGTTATACGAAGCTGCAAAGAAAAGAACAACCGGTTACGGATTGGACGAGGCCAACGAAATGGGTCCTGTTATCAGCGCCGATAGTAAATCAAGAGTTGAATACCTGATTGGCAAAGCTGAGGCAGAAGGTGCTAAAGTTTTGTTGGATGGACGTAAAGCGAACATCACAGGTTTTGAAAAAGGAAACTTCATCCTTCCAACTATTTTGGAAGGATTGCCATTAAACGGTGAAGTGATCAAAACTGAGATCTTCGGTCCGGTAATGAGCCTTATTTCTTTAGATACAGTTGATGATGCTTTAAACTTCATTAATGGCAACAATTATGGCAACATGGCTTGCTTGTTCACCAGCAGTGGTGCTAATGCGCGCAAGTTCAGAAGCCAGGCTAATGCGGGTAACATCGGCATAAATATAGGCGTAGCTGCTCCTATGGCGCAGTTCCCTTTCAGCGGATGGAACGAAAGTTTTTTTGGTGATCTGCACGGTCAGGGACGCCACGCTATTGAGTTTTTTACCCAAACTAAAGTGGTTATTGAAAGATGGCCAAAAGAGTGGGCACGTAAATTTTAAGCCCCCTCTAAATCTCCCCCTGAAGGGGGAGACTTGTAATTATTTTTAACCTTCTATTAACTGAATTTATACATGTTTAAGAAAGCCTTTTGTCCGCCGTTTAAGTTGCAGACAAAAATGAACTTTATGGGTATTGACTGTGTTGTGACCGACCTTAGTCATACCATTGCAACAACCGACCCTACATTTATCGGCCATCAGCGCACGCTGATATGGAACCATCTATCCCACGAAGAAACACAAAAAATGGGCCTAACCAAGCCTCCTTATTCTTACAAGGTGGTAGGTTTTACCATGTGCGATCACTCCAACACCCACGTTGATGCGATAAACCACGTCGTGAACGAGCCTGATGCCCGTGCTGTTAATGAGCTACCTTTAGAGTGGTTTATGGCACCAGGTGTTTGGTTTGATTTCTCGCATAAAGAACCAAGCAGCTACATTACCAAGGCTGACATTGAAGAAGCCATAGCAAAAACAGGCGTTACTATTAAACCACAATCGGTTGTGCTTTACTATACTGGCTGGTACAAAAAATGGAGCGACAATTTTGGCTACATCCGCGATTATCCCGGTGTTGACAGAAGCGCAATTGAATATTTGAATGATCTGGGCGCTATAAGCATTGGTGCCGATGCGCCGAGTATTGACAGCTTTAACGAGGTGGCTGTGGTTAAAGAACAGCCTGCCCACATTGTATGCCGCGAAAGAGAGATACTGAACATTGAAAACCTGGCACAGGTGGATATGATACCTGCACACGAGTTTTGGTTTGTTGGTTTACCGTTAAAAATTAAAGGTGGCTCAGGCTCTCCGTTCAGGGGTGTGGCTATAGTGCCAGAAAGTAATATCAAATAATTATGAGTTTACCCAAAGAGATGGACGCCGTTGTATTAAAAGGCGTTCGCGATTTTGAAATACAAACGGTACCTGTACCACAACCTGATGCTGATGAAGTTATCTGTAAGGTGGATACTACCTTTATTTGTGGCACCGATCCACATATCATAAACGGAGATTTCCCCGGCTTTTGGCCGACCGGATATCCTTTCATTCCGGGCCACGAATGGTCTGGTACTATTGTACAGTCGGGCCCCAAATCCCTCAGCTTAGGCTGGAAAGAAGGCGACCG
>CAMLFI010000141.1 GCA_946479225.1 uncultured Mucilaginibacter sp.
CAATAATACCCACATTAACAGCAAAAGGATAGTTGTTTTCAATGTATACGCCAAGTAAATTATCGTCGCTATTGCTTAGCCGCTCCGGTGCGTGGCGGCGGGCAAACACGCCTTTTGGTGTGCGATACAATAGGATAACATCTACCAAAAACACAACAACAAAAGCCCAGAAAAACAATTGCGGAACCACGCCCAGCCGAGGGAAAAAGAACGACAGCATAAACAGCACCACTGCAGCCGCAATGGCAATGAATAGTCTGTTAGTTAAAAACAGATCAGTATAAAACTTGCTGAAGAATTTTTTCACACCTGAATTTATCTGGGTACTTCTATCTTTTTAATTATTTGATGGATAACATCGTCCGGCGTAAGCCCTTCCATTTCTTTCTCGGGCGTTAGCATAATACGATGCCTTAATACAGGTATGGCCGTAGCGATGATATCATCAGGGGTAATAAAATCACGACCTTTTATAGCCGCCAAAGCTTTTGACGCGTTAATTATAGCTAATGACGCCCTTGGTGAGCCACCCAGATAAATAGATTTATTGTTGCGTGTTTCGTGTATTATTTTGGCGGTAAACTCAAGTAGCTTCGGTTCAACGTGCAAGCCTTTAACTTGTTTACGCAGGGTTACAATGTCTTCAACAGAAAGTACCGGGGCTATGTGGGTCAACTGCTCAGCCGGGCTTTGCTGATGCTGTTGCGTAAGTATAGCTATCTCATCTTCCAACGTTGGGTACTTCACTTCGATCTTAAACAAAAAGCGGTCAAGCTGAGCCTCGGGCAGACGATAAGTGCCTTCCTGTTCAATAGGGTTTTGTGTGGCCAGCACTATAAAAGGTTCTTGCATTTGGTAGGTTTGCCCGTCAATGGTTACCTGCCGTTCTTCCATCACCTCAAATAGCGCTGCCTGCGTTTTGGCCGGTGAGCGGTTGATTTCGTCTATCAGAATAATGTTGCCGAAAATGGGCCCCCGTTTAAACTCAAAAGCATTACTTTTCGGACTAAAAATAGATGTTCCTAAAACGTCCGACGGCATCAGGTCGGGCGTAAACTGGATACGAGAGTATTGTGCGTTAATGGTTTTGGCTATCAGCTTAGCGGTTAAAGTTTTGGCTACGCCGGGTACTCCTTCAATAAGCAGGTGCCCATCAGCTAAAATACCAGCTATAATCAGTTCTATGGTATCGTGTTGCCCTACTATAATTTGGCCTATAGCTTCTTTTATTTGCGCAACCGCGTTGCTCAGTTTGCTTAGGTCTGTTCTTTGTTCAAATATTTCATCGTCCATGGTACTCATATTTTTTGATAAAATTTCTCGATAAGGTGGTTCAATTCAATAAGTTCTTTGTCGGTAACGTTGCTTTGCTGGGCAATGTAGTTAATGTAGCCAACAAGGTCCTGCACAAAAGCGGTATCAGCGCCGGTTTTCCATGCTACGCTTTCAACAAATTCATTGTCGAGGCTGGTAGTTTTAAGTTGGTATTGCTCGTGCAGAAAACTAAGCAGGTATAATATTTTTTTATGGGCGATATTGAGGTTATCGCGTTTTTCGTAATAAACTTTGCCAACAACCTCAACAAAATCAACTGTAGCGTTTTTTAAAGGCGTAATTATTGGGATAACGCGCTGCCGCCTTTTTATCTCAAACAAAACAAATAAGGTTAAACCAAACAAACTCAAATAATAAGCCCATTGTAATGCCGGGCTTTTAAAGAAAACCCTTAAAGGCGAACCATCGATTTCAATGTCATGATTTTGATACTGGTCCCAATAAATATTGTTGTGAGCAGGGAGATGGGACAGCGCTTTTGACGCGTAATCTGCCCCTTGTGGTTTTAGTAAACTATAGTTGGTAAAAAGCTCCGGGTTGGCGCAAAGCAATAAGCTGCCTTCGCCGAAACGGTAACGCAGATAGTTGGCCTTGCCGGCTTTGTTAAGGCTGATTACAGTTGCCCTGGCCGTATCGTAACGGTCAAAATACTGGGCGCTTATGTCCTTATCAAATTTATAATAGCGTGATTGTCTTAGCTTTTTATTGGCAAAGTTAATTGTTGTTTTAACAGCATCATCCTCAACTGCTGTGCTTAACTTTAGTTTATTGGCAAATCCGCGATTCCAGCTGAAAGTAGTGATGAAAACATTATTGCCCGCTTTTATATACTTCACCATCTGCTCAAAATCAGCCTTGGATATATTGACCGATTTGGCGACGATGATATAGTTGCCTGGTTTTATCTGCCTGCGGAAGAAATTATATACAGACTGATTGGTGTTGCTAACCTTTGCATCCGGAAAAATGTCAGTCAGTTGTTCACGGAGTACGTATGTGCCAAACGGAATTTTATCAGCAGAAGCTAAAGTGGGCTGCCAGTTAACCGGTGCGGGTTTGTTATACTGAATTATCAAATAAATGATCAGCAATGCACTGCCTATTGCTATATAGATCTTAAAGTCCTTCATTAGCGCTTTACTTTAAAATCTTTAAACAAATTACTTATCCGCCCAAACACAGCTGCGTCAATATTGAATTCGCCGTACCATATATATTCAAACTGACGGGTTAACAGGTTAAACGCCAGCCGCTGGTCAAAATCCTGCAGCTCGTTGCTATAGTCGCTGTTGGTTTTGTTAATTTCCCAATGTATTAAACCCGCGTCATTTAGCTGCTTAAGACTTTTTAAATAAAGCAACCTCACGGCAAGGCGGTAATTGCGCACGTTAACAGCTTTTTCAAGCTCATCATCCATATTAATTTCATGGATATTCTCCGAATATTCGCTATAAGGTAAGGCGGCAGAAGCTGATTTTCCTCTTATTGCTTTAATGGGGTCAATTCCCGCCAGTTTCATGATCAGGAACACAATGCCGCCAATTCCTAAAGTTATTAATAGGTATTGTATTGCTGTACCAAGTATGCTTGTATCGGTATTGTCAAATAAACTCCAAAACCATCTCTTAAAACGCTCCCAGAGCGATTCACCAACATAGGCATCATCATATTGAAACTCTTCCTGTTGTCGGTATTTTTCTATAGCGGGTTGGTCAAAACCTCTTTTGCTGACATCCAGACTGTCATACTTTACAATCAGGGGCTTTTTTGGCCCCTTTTCAGGTTTGGCGCAAAAAGCCATGCCTGTATGCATCGCTATAAATATTACTGTTATATAAAAACAACGTAGCATTTTAATACTCTTCTGCGGGTAGGCTCTCGTCGTTTTTGTTTTCGCCTATCTGGTTTATCCTTGCCATTAAGCCGGTTCCTTCTCGCTGTTCGTTAAGGCTGAAATAACAAAGGGCGATTGTGATAACAGGTAATATATAAAACACCAATGCCACGTGGCTTAATATACTGCTCAGAACAGTCGCGATTTTGCCTCCGGGCCAGTGGAGTAATATTGAAAACTGGCTCCATAATGCAGCTGGTATGGTAACTATAGCACCAGATATCCCTACTATTATACCCATAATAAATATGGCCCCAAACGTTATCCACCAATTATCTTTTATTAACCGGAAACTTTGATTGAACGCGTAACCATAGGTGGTATTTTCAATGATCATAATAGGCAGGGTAAGCGCCATTATTGGATATAACCATATCCCCGGAATGAAACAGAATACGGCTCCTATAAATACTATAATGGCGTTAAGTATCGCGCAGCCTATTATTTTTAAATAATAGTATTTAAAGTATCCCCATATTTCCTCGTTTGTAGGCGCTACGTTGCCCTTCTCCTTATAAATGGTGATGTAGGATAGCACAGTTACAGCTATAGCGGTATAGCTCAACAACATAAATAATACAGACAGCGCGGCCTCTATACCCCAAGTTTGAAAATAATTAGAAATTCGGGTTGATGGGATAGCAGGCAGGCCGTTTTCGAGCATAAACTCATGCATTTTTAATTGATGAGCAATGTTTGCAATAATTGATGCTACAATAAAAAACCCACAAAAGGTAAAAAAGCTGCGTAGCAGCGGCTTAAAGTTTTGTCGCAAAAACATAAACGAATCATTGATGATCGCACTGAAGTCGCGAACCTTAGCCAATTCAATATTGGGTTGTTTCATTAGGATGTGTGTTTAGGTTTAGATAGTTGTTTAGGATATAAAATTACGTACCAAACAATAAAAACCAATGAGGATGCTAAAATAGAGACGCTTAGCCACATGGGCATTTCGGTATGGCGGGTTATAAAGCTTTCTAAAAAGGCGGCAACAATAAACAAAGGCACCAGACCTATGGCTATCTTCATGCCGTCTTTGGCACCTCGCTTCAAAGATTCAATACGTGAAAATGTTTTCGGGAAAAGTATAGAATTACCCAATACCAACCCGGCCGCGCCTGCAATAATTATGGACGATATTTCAATGGTGCCATGTATCCATATAACCAAAACAGATGCCATGCCCAGATTTTTACTAAAGAAAAAATACTGGAATGATCCAAGCACAATGCCGTTTACAAATAGCATATATATTGTGCCCACCGAGGCAAATATGCCGAAAACAAACGTTTTGAGCGCTACGTAAATGTTATTGCCACCAAGAGCCAGCCACATCAAAAATTCATTTTCCTGTTTGTAAACCGCAAATGGGTCGTTCTTTGCAATGCTGGCCTCCGTCATATCTACATAACTATCGCCCATAATAATTCGCACAAAGCTATCATCGTATTTTGCTGACAGCGCTCCCATCAGCGAAAAAATAAAGAAGAACACAAACGCGTACAACAACTCCTTACGGTAGGTATAAAATATTAATGGTAACTCATATTTCCAGAAGGAAATAAACCTGTTGCCCTTTTCGGTTTTGTTTTTATAGATGGATTGGTGCAGGCCTGCTGCCAGTGCATTGAGGTAAGCGGTAGTTTTTGAATCGGGATAGAAGGTTTTGGCAAAGGCCAGGTCATCCGTTATCTGAATAAAGCGGTCAGCCAGTACATCGGGATCATTGGATGGCTCGTTTTCAAAGCTTTTCCATTTAGCCGAGTTTTGTTTAACAAATAAAGGTTCCCGCATTAATAATCAATTGGCAGGGTTAAAATAGCTACAAAATTTGTATCATTCAACTATTTATTGAATATTCATCTAATAAAAAAAACCACAATGCAAACCATCCGTATCACAACATCACAAAACATCGACATCGAGTATGAAATAGCGGGAGTGGGCCCACGCATATTGGCACGTCTGCTTGATGGATTGTTGTTTATCATAGTCATTGTAGCCGCCGCTATAACCATAAGTTTGGGCAGTAACGACTTTAAAGGCGTTGGTGTTGGTATAATGATTGCCATTTTTGGCATCCTGTATGTTTTTTACGATTTGCTCTGTGAAATTTTTATGAACGGCCAAAGCATCGGAAAAAAGATAATGAAGATAAAGGTGATTAGTCTGGATGGCGGACGTCCTTCCGTTGGTCAGTATATGCTTCGATGGTTATTTAGGATCGTTGATTTTTCGCTTACCGCGAGTCTTTGCGGGTTGATATCAGCAGCGGTAAACGAGAAGAACCAACGCGTTGGCGATATGGTAGCCGGTACCACCTTGATAAGAACCAGCCCAAACACTAAGATGAAAGATATTGCATTTACACCGCCCGAGGATGAAGGATACACGCCGGTTTTTCCTGAAGCCGCACAGTTAACTGATAAGGATATAGCCCTGGTACACGAGGTGCTGTTAAATTACATACAATCCGGCAACAGTGTTATGTTATACAATACTGCCACCAAGCTAAAGCAGGTATTAACCGTTGAGACGAATATGGATGATATGCGGTTTTTACAAACCCTTATTAAAGACTATAATCACATTATAGCAGCGGCAAGCGCCGGGGACCTATCGTGAGCGATATACCATAGCTTGATTCCATAATTAATCAGTATTACCCATCCGACTACAATAAAGAATGTTTTTTTAAACAGGCCCTTTTCAGTATCCAGCTTAAAAAACCTGTCGGCAATGCCGTATATGAAAAAAAGCAATAAGGGAATGGTGGGTGGATAAAGCCGAAAGCTTTCGCTTAAATTTCCCTGCATGAGTGCGAGCAATGAGCGCTGAAAACCGCAGCCGGGGCAATCTAACCCGGTGATATATTTAAACGGACAAGGTATCAAATGATCCCGCAACCAGCTGATAAAAAGCGGCTGACTGCGGGATGCATTGATAATGGCAGAAATTATTGCCATTAAACCTGTGGCGGGTTGGTATTAAAAGGATCTTGAGGGAAATTTACCGCTTGTGCTTCTTTAGCTGACGGCCCTTGATAGGTGGCACTGCCGAATCCTAAAATTGGATAAAATATAAAAGGAAAAAGTATAAGGCCAATGGTAAAGCCTTCACTTTTGCCGAAGCTTTTAGCGAGTAAATTTATAAGCCAAATTGCAAATATTATGTTGGCACAAGGTACCAACAGTAGTATAGCTATCCACCACATTGGTTTGCCAACTATTTCTATGGTTACAATAGTGTTGTAAATAGGAATTATAGCCGCCCAGCCCGGTTTACCAGCTTTTTCAAATGTTTTCCATTTGCCAATAGCGGTTATCAGCCAGCAAATTAGTAATGGAATAAGCAATACACCGAAAATTAGTGCCACCAAACCACCATTGTTGCCCATACCCGAAGAGTAATCGTAATCGTTCATAATTGGATAAGATAAAAGGGTTTAATTAGTTAAGGGTTAATATTAACTGCAATATAAAAAAATTTAAATCCAAACCTACTTGCAGCAGTGCAAATAAGAGGGTAAAAGCGCCTTATTATCCGTAAATTGCGGCTATGCAGCGCGAGCAGATTTCGGTATTTGATATGTTTAAGG
>CAMLFI010000142.1 GCA_946479225.1 uncultured Mucilaginibacter sp.
ATTAAGGTAAAGGTCGCCTGCCGGAGGGTTTATGCCACCGCCACTCCAAAGCGCAGCGATACGGATGGAGATTGTATTTTCGCCATTCTTAACAAGGCTTGCGGGGATGGTGTAAAGATGTTTTGGAGCACTGTTCCAAATGGTTTTGCAAATTTCTACGCCGTTAAAATAAAGCGAGTAATTCATTTCGGGGTGACCGATATTTAACACCAGATCCTTTCCTGTAAAAGATGTTGGCAACACGATCTTCTTCCGCATCCATATCAATCCTTCATAATTTCCAATTCCGAAGTTTTTAATTAAGCCGGGCATCTCGACAGCAGCCCAGCCACTATCATCATATTGCGGTAAGGGGATTATCTTATCAGAATTGCCTTTTGGATTATAAACAACATCCCAAAACCGGATCATATCCAGGCTGTCCTGCTCAAAGTGTTTTTTGCTGAGGGTATCATTCGCAAGTGCTTTCGGCTTGCTAATCGGCGAGGAAAGCAGCATGTCGCGACTTGTCCATGACTCAACCGGCGTTCCGCCCCAGGTGCTTTGAATTATGCCTATAGGCACATTCTCATCCTTATGTATCTTTCGGGCAAAAAAGTAAGCAACAGCCGAAAAATCCTTTATAGTTGCAGAGTCGCATACTTTCCATTTGCCTGACAGTATATCCTGCTGAGGTGTCACCCCCTTATTATGTTCAACAATTAAAAAACGTATGTTGGGATAATTTGCTTTGGCAATTTCGTTTTTAGCGTCCTGCGCCTGCTGCACCTGCCATTCCATATTAGATTGCCCTGAAGCCAGCCATACATCGCCGATAAGTATCCTTTTAAGGTTTATTGTAAATTCCGGCCTTCCGGATTCAACGATTTTAAGATCATAGGGGCCGCCAGCTTTAAATTTAGGAAAATGTAACGTCCATTTTCCATCGTCATCAGCCCTTGCGACTGAACTTATCTTACCTAGTGTTGCGGTAATAAGCGCTCCCGGTTTTGCGTTTCCCCAAACCGGAATTTTTATGTTACGCTGCAAAACCATATTGTCGCCAAATATTTTCGGCAGCGTTATTTGGGCGTAACTATACGTTTGAATTAAGCATAAAAGCGTAACAAGAATTGATGATACTGCTGTTTTTAATTTCATTTTAGAAAATAAATTGGTTTGTACGGGCGCTATCACTTATTAAGAATTACCCAGGAGACCCGTCGTTTCTATATCATAGTTTTTAAGCGGATATCCCCCGGATGTTTCAAACTCCGATGCATTCATGTCAAATCTGTTAAATACCACCCACAAGTTAGCTTTATGATAGTAACGATCACCGCTGCCTTCGCCTCTAATTACCTTTCCCCAGCCTTTGATTGAACGGTTAAGATAATTAGCAGCCGGTGCAGTTTTGCTCCCCGATTTCCCTAATAATTTTTCGATATAACTTACGACGTTTGGCATGGCTTGATCAGATATAAAACTTGTGCTACATTACCTCTAACCTTGATATATTTTCTGTTTGAACCTATCCGGTATCTAAAACCTATTTAACTGCAATTTTTACCGTCTTTGAAATATTGCGCGATGAATTACCTAACTGCAATACAAAATCACCTACTTCAACATTCCATGCTTTTTTTGCTTCATCATAAAAAGCCAGATCGACCACCTTTATATCAAGCTTAATGGTTTTCGTTTCTCCGGGTTGCAGAAAAACTTTTTCAAAAGCCTTTAATTCTTTTTCAGGACGCAAAACCGAACAAACAGGATCGCTGGCGTATAATTGCATAACCTCAGCACCATAAATGGCACCCGTGTTTTTAATCACCAATTTCGCATGAATGACATCATTTTTTCCATAGCAACTCTTGTCTGTAGAAAAGTTGTTGACTGTAAATGCTGTATATGAGAGGCCGTGTCCAAACGAAAATTCGGGCTGGATCTTCTTTGTATCAAACCAGCGATATCCTACCAAAATATCCTCCTCGTAATTTACTTTGAGGTCCGTGCCTGGGAAATTACCCAAGGCATGCGCCGGCGACTGATCAAGCGCCACAGGAATAGTAAAGGGCAACTTACCTGATGGGTTCACCTTACCGCTTAATACATCTGCCACGGCATTACCGGCTTCCATGCCGCCATATCCGGGCCATAAAATAGCAGGCACCCTATAAACGATGCCCGCTAACTTTACCGGAGAACCGGCTATCACAACCACAACTACATTTGGGTTCACTTTTGATATTTCCTGGATCAAGGTTTCTTGCCCATAAGGCAGATCCATATTTTGCTTATCGGATGACTCCGTATCAAAATCATGGTTCAAACCTCCAAAAAAGATAACCACATCCGATTCTTTGGCTACCTTAATAGCTTCATTCAACAGATCCGGATCGACTTTATTTGAGTTGGCCTGGCCCGCGTTGCTATTCTCTTTAAAAGTAGACAGCTTTTTATACCCCTGAGCAAAATTAATTTTCACTTTAGCACCAAACTTCTGCTGAATTGCCTGCAGGGGAGTAATCTCATACAGCGCTTTTATTTCCGAACTAAGCCCTGCTCCGCAGTGTTTACGGGTAGCATTGTCACCAATTATGGCAACAGATCTTATTTTATTGAAATTGATAGGAAGGATACCGCCTTTGTTTTGTAGCAATACCACAGCTTCTGCTGCCGCATTATAGGCTGCCTTTTGATGCTCCGGCGTATTCATTTTTCCTTTTTCGCGGTTAGCTTCGTCAAACATTTTTGTTTTGAACATCACCCGCAGCACGTTCTCTACTTTTTCATCAATCACCGATAGCGGGACTTGTCCATCCTGCACTGCCTTTATCAATGGATTAGCAAAATACCAGTCGTTGTAATCTTTTATTTCTGTGCCCATTTCCAGATCAAGCCCGGTTAATGCCGCTTTTACTGTTGTATGTGCTGCGGCCCAATCGGTCATTAAAACACCTTTAAATCCAAATTCTTTTCTAAGGATCTGCCTGTTGAGGTACTCGTTTTCGGAACACCAATCGCTCCTGAATTTATTATATGCGGCCATTACGGTATAGGCATCGCCTTCGGTAATAGCAGCTTTAAAACCTGGCAAATAAATTTCACGCAGTGCCCTTTCGCTCATTTTTACATCGACCGTACCACGGTCTGTTTCCTGATTGTTGGCTATCCAATGCTTTACACTAGCCGCTACATTCTTTGTTTGCAGGGCTTTAATGTAGGCAACGCTCATTTTTGAAATAAGCAGCGGGTCTTCGCTCATGTACTCGAAATTACGGCCGCCAAGTGGCGTACGTATAATATTGATGCCGGGACCCAATAAAATATCTTTTTTCCTAAACCGGGCTTCCTCACCCAATACAAGGCCTTGTTTATAGGCCAAAGCCGGGTTCCATGTTGCCGCAAGCGCAGTACCCGGGGGAAAACAAGTGGAAGAGTCTGTAGTCCAGCCGGAGTAACTCCAATTCTGCCTGTTAATTTCAGCGCGAACGCCGTGCGGCCCATCGCTCAGTGCCCATTCCGGGACACCTAATCTTTTAATATCCGAAACATAAAACTTAGAATTTGCGTGCAGCAGGCTCACTTTTTCGGCCAGTGTCATCTTGCTCACTAATGAGCGGATCTTTTCTTTGTTATCGTTATCATTCAACTTATGCTGTGCATTTGCCGTTTCTGTAGCCAGTACAGTAAGCAAAAGCACACAACAATATGTTACTACTATTTTCAACTTTGATATAAATAAATTCATTTTTAATGTTTTATAGCTATTCCGTCCACACAAGCACACCTGCGGGCTTTAGTGTTCTTTCCCCAATTAAAATTTTAGCATTATCTGACACACTTACCGTGTAATTGTCTGATGAGTAATTTAATGCCGTATAAAAACCATCGCGCCAGTAAACAAATACGCCCGGCGGATAGTCCTCAACTGCAGCACCGGCGTCTGTATATATTTTCTTCAGTAAGTCTTTTTCTAATTTGGCATCGTCCGTGTCAACGCCGATATAAGTTACATCTCCTTTGCCAACACGGTGTTTTACAACTGCGGCTCTTCCTTTATAAAATTGGTCATTATAAGTCGCCAGCACGGTGGTATTGGCATCCGGCGTTAGTAAATCGGCCCAGTTGTTCCATGTATAGTGATTAGTATTCATTAGTACATCGCCTTTAGTGTAAGGCGAAAGCATATCGGTAGCATTTACATGTGCACCGATAAGGCCCGAGATGGGTGCGGCTATTTCTCCCTCCCAAAAATGGCCCCTGCGATCTTTGGTACCGGTACGACAGGTTATGATAAGATGCCCGCCATTTGCTGCATAGTCATTCCACTTTTTTACCAACGCGGCATCAACCATTTCGTACGCCGGAACGATTACGAAGTTATACTTTGACAGATCTGCTGTTTCCTTAATTATATCAACAGGTGCCCCTAATGACCTTGCTGTTTTAAGGAATTTAACGGGATAATCCCATGTGTTCCATTGGTTGGTTTGCTTTTGTCTGTCAATGCTCCAGTAATTCTCTAAATTCCACACAAGCGCTGTTGAACGCGCGGCTAATTTTTCAGGTACTTTAGTACCCGATTTAAATTGCTTCCGCAGTCCGGCAATTTCTTTTATAAACTGCATATAGTCTTTACCACCTTCTGAAGGTGTTACGCCATCGGTTAATATCGCGCCGGAGTGATATTGCTCTGAGCTGTATAATATCTGACGGAAGCGGTAGGAACATGCAATCTTTCCTCCGGCCGCGAAACTGTGATATAACCATAAACGAACAGTACCCGGCAAAAGCAGCGGGTTGTAACTACCCCAATTTACCGGACCGGGCTGAATCTCCATAACTCCGGACACGCCGCCAACGGATTTAAAGTATTCCGCAGCAAACAGAACCAGGTCGCTGTTGCCTAACCGAAAGCCTAAGTCGCCAATGTTATTAGAACCTCCGTTTGGATAGGCTGTGTATGTGGCAAAATCCAACTTTTTTGTACGATTTGGATCTGACCCTGTACTAACGGCCGTGTAATTAGTGGTAACAAATTGCGCCTTTGAAATGTAGTTGTGTAAAACATTTGCCTGAAGATCGAGGAATTCAGCCTGGGCATCTGCACAATATCTTTTAAAATCAAGCAAGGCGTGAGGATTGTTGCCCCACCAGCCTACCAGGTTGGTATTGGGTATTATCACCTCATTAAAACTACTAAACCATTGGCTCCAGAATGCTGCGCCCCAAGCGGCATTCAGTTCGCCAATGGTCTTGTATTTCCTTCTCAGCCATGCTCTGAATTCCCGTTGCGAAGCGGGACTATAGTCCGCCCCTGCGCCGGGTTCATTATCTATTTGCCACCCTATTACATTTGGGTTTTGCCCATACCGGGTGGCCATTTTTGCGACTATCTTTTTTACAAAGTCGCGATATTTAGTATTGACAATTGATTCTAATCCGCGTGTACCGTTTTCTGCCCTTATATAATGGCCATCCATAATAAACGTTTCAGGGTATTTTAACCGCATCCACGTAGGTGTGGTAGCAGAGGGTGTACACATTAATACCTTTAAATGGTACTTTGTGCACAGGCTAACCACTCTGTCAAGCCAGCTAAAATTAAACTTGCCTTCAACCGGCTCCATTTTAAACCAGGCAAATTCGGCCAGGTGAACAAACTCGAAACCCACGTCTGATATCTTTTTTATATCCCTTTCCCACTGGTTTTCACTCCAATGCTCAGGGTAATAGTAGATACCTGGCGTTACCAGATCACTCTCCGGAAAAAACCTGCCGCCATCCTGAGATCTCGCAACAGATGCTGTAAGTAATATCGTTATTATAAGTAACGCTATGTTTTTTTTCATCGGGTTATCTAATATTCATTATTTATATCCACGAGGTAAGCGGCGGGTGATCCAAAAAATATACGTCACCGTGAAATTAAAAATTTAATATATTGATTATTAATATGTTATACATTTTACCTACAACTACTTATTCGTCAGAAAAAGTAGCTGTATATTGAATGTAAGTAACTTATTATCAGATTATTGCAAAATCATAAAATTGGCACTTTTTCCCCGTTTTTTGGATCATTTTGGATCACTTTGGATCACCTTGTCATGGCCCTTCAGAAACAGCATTAAATCCAACATTATTTTTTAGTTATATCCAGCCTTAATAGCATTATACAAAGCCTGGTCCCTTATCACATTATTTTTTCTGTCTAAAGTAAAACCTATCTCCCACCAGCATGGTATCATACCATTCGCCTTAGCTGTTTTGGTAGCAAAAGTTGCCCAGTCATCTACAGACTTGTTGTGCTTATCCATCTCCTTAGGAAGATAAGCGCTGTTGGTTACGGCGGCAGTCCTCCTCCAGGATGCATATTCACCCAGTATCACCGGGATACCTTGATCAACAAACTTTTTCATCTTTCCGTATTCGGTAACGAGCGAACTCTCTTCTCCGTAGGTGGCGTTTCGGTCCGGCTCAATAGTAGAATGATTCCCGGCCCCCCAGTAGTAAGCCATTTTGCCCCAACTTGCATCTCCTTCGTTTAGTAAATTAAATGTAGAAGGCGTGTAGCAATGTACCTCAAGCATCAAACGATTAGGTACCGGGTCTGCAGGCATAGTCGTCATCAGATCAGATGTTTTATAACTGTCAGTAGTTGGCCCCTGTACAGCCAGCACCCGGGTGCTGTTTCTGCCCCCGGTAGAGCGAACTGCCTTGATGAATGTTTCGTGATAGCCATTAAGTATGGCCATCTGCGCGGCATTATCAGCAGGAGGTTCATTCAAGCCGGCAAAAATAAGGTGCTCATCAAAATCGCGCATGGTTGTA
>CAMLFI010000143.1 GCA_946479225.1 uncultured Mucilaginibacter sp.
GTGGCATATCGTCCTGCAGATGAACGGCTCATACGCAGACTTAAAATACCTTCCGGCGCTTTCGGAATGGTCAGCACTATTTCGGCCTCGTGATGTGCCGCGTTGGGGAAAGATATGGTATAATAAAGGGGTTTGGCCGGGGGTTGCGCAACAGCGGCGCACGCAAAAAATAAGGCGACAATGCCAGGTAGAAAAAGCTTTTTCATTACATCAGTTAATTAAAGGCAAAATAACGTAAAAAAAGAAGAACAGAACCCTTTATACAATTTATCTGTATCGGTACCTCGTCATATCGTTTTCTGACTGCCCTTTAAGCGCCTTCTTCCTGTTACCGACATCCTCATCCAAATGGTGGTCAAAAACGCTGTCGGTTATGGCTATATCCCGCTCTTTGTCGCGCTCCGCGTAATGTATATCAGCCTCGCCCATTTTAGAAATGGCAACGTCATAAGGCCCTTTTGGCGACATCAGCTTAACAAAAACCGGTAAGCACTCAAACAATATAAACAAGTAGCCAATGAATGATATGGCGAGGTAGGTATCCAGGTCGCGCGTACCATCAGTGTTGTAACCGAGTTGACCAAGTGCCCAGTTACGGTCGGCAAAGCCGGCCACGTTGGCAAGGCTGTCTAATTGCTTTTCGCTGAAAAGACGCAGATTGTTTAACCCCTCAAAATCCTTCCGCTTACTGAGGTACTGATCCAGGCTTTCCACATCAGTGGTTACCGTTTTAAGCCGGTCCTGCTTCTCTTTTAAAACCTCCTCCTTTCGTTTGGCATAGGTGCCATAGCCCACAACACCCGAGGTTTGATTGGTTTTATCCCCGAAAACTTCCTGGTTTAGTTGGTAACGTGAACGGTTTATATCTTTCTCTAACGAGTCTTTTTCCTTACGTAATTCAGAACTTTTAGCCAGTTCCATACCATACTTTTGCATGTAGGTTTTTTGCAGCGTGTCAATCTTTCGGTTTTGACCCTTGAGGTAAGAGGTTTTTAGTTTCTGTCTTATTTCTTTGTCAAATATCTTTAACTCCAACGGGCGCGATATAACAATACCGATCATTATAGCTAACAAAATACGTGGTGATGCCTGTAATATCTGCTGATTAGTGCTACCTTCTTTGTTAATGCTTGATACAATGTACCGGTCCATGTTAAAAATGGCAGTACCCCAAAGCAACCCGAAAAGTATGGCGAAACCAACGGCAAAAGCATCGCCGTTAAAAACGAAATACATAGCATAACCGCCGGATAATGACGCAAAAAGTGCGGTAAAAAATATAGTTGCCCCTATGCCTACATACTTATTATGCTCAACAGGGTATTTCTTTAATATATCAATATGTGCGCCCGAGCAGAACCAGAAAAACCGGGTAATTTTATTCATAGATCTTTAATATACAATGAAACGCTCCAAAGGGCGTATTGTTACAAAAGTATGGCTTAAATATTTAATACAGAACACTTACCTTTGATTGATAAAATTTAAAAACCATGCAGGAAATAACCGTACAGGAACTAAAAGAAAAGATAGATAATAAAGAAGATTTTCAATTAATTGATGTAAGAGAAGATTTTGAATACGAAACTTCAAACTTGGGCGGTGTACTTATACCGTTAGGCGGCATATTAATTGAAACTGATAAAATAGCTAAAGACAAACCGGTTGTGGTAATGTGTCGTAGCGGTAAACGTAGCGCCGCAGCTATTATGCAACTGGAGCAACAAGGCTTTACCAATCTCTCTAATTTACAAGGTGGAATTTTAGCCTGGTCGGCAGAGATAGACCCCGATATAGTGGTTTACTAAATGGGCAAGCAGATATTACTTAATACCGTTTATAATATCGGTATTTTTATTACCCTGATGAGTGCTTACTGGGGTATAACTAACAGCCGGTATGAATTTGTTGCGGCAGGCGTTTTTGTTGCTGCCATATTTGTTGTTTTGAAAATAAAATTGATAAAACAAGTAAAGAATACCATTAAAAAATAATAGCAAAGGCCTCTTATTGAGGCCTTTTTTTATTCAACCTCACCTCCTTTAACAATAAACTTATGTTAGTAGCAATTTTAGGCATCATTGTACTTTTAGCCGGTACCGTTTTAAAGCGCTCCCCGCAGCCTTCGGGCCGCTTTGGCAGTATGTTGAGCATTGCGGGCGCAGTAATTATAGTAGCGGGCATTGTATCTTCAGCATTTAAAGTTATTGATCCGGGGATGGTGGGGGTGCAGGTACTGTTCGGCAAAGTTCAGGATAAACCCTTGGAAAGCGGGCTACATGCCATTAATCCATTAGTCGATATAACCGAGTTTGATACCCGCACGCAAAACTATACCATGAGTGGCACTCACAACGAGGGCGATGTACAGGGCGACGATGCCATAAGAGTGTTGTCGTCTGACGGTTTGGAGGTTACCATAGACCTATCAGTACTGTACAACGTAATGCCGGATAAGGCCCCGTTTATTATGCAAAATATCGGGGTTGATTTTAAGGATAAGATTGTGCGCCCGGTTACACGGACGGCATTGCGCGATAACGCAGTAGCTTATCAAGCGGTAGATCTTTACTCAATAAAACGCCAGGAATTTCAAAACAAAATAAATTCCACTATTAGCAAAAATTTTGAAGCGAATGGCTTGAAAGTGCAGCAAATATTGATACGTAATGTTAGTTTACCGCCGTCAGTAAAGGCCAGTATAGAATCAAAAATAAACGCCGAGCAGGAAGCGCAGAAGATGCAATTTGTTTTGCAGAAGGAGCGCCAGGAGGCTGATCGTAAAAGGGTTGAGGCGCAGGGTATAGCTGATTATCAGCAAATACTTTCTACCGGTTTATCAGACAAAC
Organism: uncultured Mucilaginibacter sp.; assembly: GCA_946479225.1. Next base: position 2,850 of record CAMLFI010000143.1, read on the forward strand.
AGCTGCAGTATGAATCGATAAAAGCTCAAAAAGAAATTGCGTTATCGCCAAATGCTAAGGTTATTATTATGGGCGGTAAAGGCAATCCTATTATTTTGAGCGATAAGTAAGCTGTTTGGGATGTAACGAGTCAATTATGGATCAGTACTCACCGAAAAGTAGCCCTGAGGGGTGTCAATAGTTAGCGACTAAAATGCGTTTCATCTGGACCATTTTGGACTGCTTCATCTAAAGCACTTATTTGCAGATGTTTAACCAAATAAATGTGAAGATAGTATTATAATATGTGAAGATAGTGGCGTTTCATTCGTTTCACAATTAAAGCACAACAAGCTAACAATCAGACAATTATGCGATTATCGCGTTTCATGTGTTTCATATTTTGTAAAACGCGCTCCGCTAAAACTTTTGAACATTTAAGATTATTCTGACTTACCCACCAGTTTCCAAACGTAGTTAGAGCCTTCCTTTACAATGCCAAAATAATCGAATGTGCCGGTTGCCCTATCGCCGTTAACATCAAGCGCCTCCGATCCGACTATGCCACTATGTGCGTTAGCCTGTTGAACAAACCTGTTTTTTAAATTGGCAAAATCAATTGTAGAGCCATTGGTAGCTTCTACTGTATAGGCTATTGTCCAGGCTGCATCATAAACCGCAAGGGCAAAGGCATCTGGCTCAACGCCTGTTTTAGCTTTAATACGCGCTGCAATAGGTTTCCATTGCGCTTCAGTTGCAACAGGCAGGCCAAATGACGGTGCAAAAAAGCTTGTTTTTATGGCAAAATCAGCCACAGCGGCATCGCTTAAAAATGCTGTGCTTAAAACCACGCCATCGCCCCCAAACCATTTTACGTTGCTTAAAACAGGATCGGCAGCCGCAAGCTTAAATATCTCCACACCTTCATCAAACGATGCTAAATAGATTCCAACTTTATCCGCGCCATACACGCCGATCAATGTATTAACCTGCGTTTTGATAGAAGTTATAAGAGCCGCATAATTGGCACCGGTTGTAGCATAGGGCGTAATTGCCACATTTTGACCACCCTTAGCGGTAAACGCGGCCCCGGTAGAGGTTTGTAATCCTTTGTTGCCCGCATCATCCCTCGATACGGTTACTAATCCCTTGAAACCTTTTTTGTAGATAGTGGCTGCTGTAGCCGCGCCCTCTATTTTATCAGGCGGACAAAAGCGATAGATCGCATCATCAGGTATGGCCAGGCTTCCGGCGGTGCTGCTTTGGCTTACCACCAACATTTCGGCACCATCGCTCAGTGGTTTTAATGCTGCTAGTTCGGCACTTGATTGTGGACCGATGATAAACTTAGCTCCTTCATTTTTGGCTTGTGTAAAGTAGGTTTTGGTTAGATCAGCATCCAGTTTAGTATCATACACCGTAAACTTTAACCCGTAACGGATGTTTTTACCTGCTAAATATTGGTTGATGTCATCAGACGCGATCTCCAAAGCGGCCTTTGAGGTTATCCCTAATGAAGACCAGTTACCGGTTAAGGAAAAAAGCCCCACAACGCTGATGGTTCTGACTGGCTCTTTCCTTGAGCAGGATTGGAAGGTGGCGGCAATGGCTAAAGCAGCAATTGCCGAAAGCAAAATTTTTTTCATTTTATACACAAGCAGACGTAAGCACTAAACACTTCTCGCTAAAGTACATAAAATATCAGAAGGAGGAAAACCGGTAGCTACAAGAATGTAGATAGGGCTTTGGATCTTACCCTATCTTTTTATAGTCATCTCTTGACCTGTTAGGATCGTAATGCACACCTGGCGTTAACCAGTAAAGCAGCACTACCCGCGAATAACGGAAGTTAAACGGTGAAAGCAAAACAGCCGAACTTAATAGCACAATAACATATACCCATGGATTATTGCTACCTGTAAGTATATACAAAGCAACGGCCAATGTTACCATTTGCGCAACGTTAAAGGCGTAGCTAACAAACATAGCCACATAAAAATACCCCGGCTCAATTTCAAACTTAAAACCGCAATGCGGACAGGTTTCGTTCATTTTTTGGGACGACAAACTGTACATGCCGTTGGCAAACATATCGCCCCTGCGACACTTAGGGCACTTGGCATTAACTGCTGCATATGTTTGCGATATTTTCATAGGACTATCAACTAAAGTATACATACTAATTATGGTTATGTTTTCTGAATTCTTCGGGTGTAACGCCGGCTTGCTTCTTAAAGAATTTGGTGAAGTAAGAGTTGTCGGCAAAATTTAACTGATCGGCTATTTCTGCAACAGAAAGCTCGCGGTTTATCAGTAATCGCTTAGCTTCAAGCGCTATCCTATTACGTATTACCTCGCCGGCCGGGATGCCCAACATGGCGCTACACAGCGCATTTAAATGGTTGGGCGTTATATACAACAACTCAGCGTATTCTTTAGGTAGCTTTAGCGTAGTATAATTTTTCTCAATTAATTTCTGAAAATTACGGAGTAATGTATAGTTATATGCCGGAACGTTATCATGCTGATTACTAAGCCTTGAAACAGCAATAAATAGTTTTAATAATATCGCCCTGATCATATCCGGTTTTAAGGGCCGCTTACTTTCATTTTCATTTAAAAGCTCTTCAAATCCATTAATTAAAGTTGACTGAAGATCAGTAGGGATATCGATAACTGAATCAGACACAATGCCTGAAAAGAAAGGCAGCTCATCTAAATAACCCGCCTTAAGCAAAAATGATTGAAAAAATGCAGCCGAAAAATTGATAATATAGCCATCAACCTTTCCCTTGAAATTCCAGTTATGCACCTGCCCCGGCACCATAAAATATATTTGATGCGGCTTTACAGCAACATACTCAAAGTCAATTGTTTGCGACCCGTCCCCTTGCGTAAAGTATACCAGGTGATAAAACGAATGTTTATGTGGGATAAAAAGGTTTTTATGAATGGCCAGATACTCAGCAAACCGGCTTATCAATATATCGTCCTGACTGTTATTGGTCAGGCTGCAAATGTCGTATACCGGTATATTGGTTTTCATAATTCAAATTTAAGGGATAATTACCGCTTTAAATGGCGTTATTTATGGCAGTTGTGGTACTTTTTACTGATTTGGGTTAATTTAAAAAACTTAAAACCCTTAATCACAAAAATCCCTTGTTATAATATATCAATTTAAAACGCTATGGAAAATCATGATCATACCGCGCTTATTCAAAAATTATTGGATTGCGCCATGGCTTGCGAAAATTGCGCAAGCGCATGTCTCGAAGAAAGTGACGTCAATGCAATGGCGGATTGTATTAAGTTAGATAGGGACTGTGCCGATATATGTTTTCAGGCGGCACGACTGTTAAAACGCGGTTCGCCAATAGCACACCAGTTTTTGGTGATCTGTGAAGAGATCTGCCGTTTATGCGGCGAGGAGTGTAATAAGCACGAACATGCGCATTGCAAAAAATGCGCAGAAGCATGTTTTGCTTGTGCCGAGGTCTGCCATGCGCATCACGAACCTGTAACGCAGGATTAATTCTTACATCCCAGGGCCGGGTCATCATCAAACCTGGCCTTTGGGGTTATCTATTTGCTGATCTATCCTTACTAAAACATCATCCAGCAATCTATCTCCCCGAAACCTGTAAATAATTTCGAACTATATATGTTGTGAAAGGCAACCTTTATTCCGTTTTAGCCGTGATTAGCTTAGTATCAAATTATAACTGATTTAGAAGAGCTATTCAAAATGGAAAGAGAAGAATTTTTATCAAAACTGGGCATTGGTGTATTGGCCGTTTGCACCGGCTGTGGGTTCGCAAGCTGCGGGGGTAGCAAAAACAGTGATCCGGCTCCTTCAGGCGGCACGCCTCCGCCTGCAACAGGATCAGGTACGGTTTTCACTGCCGACCTTAATTCAGAGGTAACAGCGGTTGGCGCTTCTAAATCAAG
>CAMLFI010000144.1 GCA_946479225.1 uncultured Mucilaginibacter sp.
AAAGTGATCCAAACTGATCCAAAAAAAGGCAAAAAATCGCCATTTTTAGCCTTTCGCAATATGCTTATAATCACCAATTTACAACCAATCTACAGTTAATCTTCCTGACGAATAAGTGGTTTCACTTAAAATATCTAACTGTTTAATATTCAATAAATTACCAATTTAATTTTTTGGCAACGCCTTTTTTTTGGATCACCTGTAAATTCCTCGTAAAATAAGGCTGTCATCCTGAGTTTGTCGAAGGACACGCGTAAAAGCCCGTCCGCCATAGTTCGACAGGCACCATGACTTTCACTTTTCCTAAGATATCTTATCCCAACTCAATCCCGAATGTTTAGATTGAAACATCTGGTTGAGTACCTGATTTTCGGGCGCGGCTAATTGCGGGTCTTTTGCAAAAACATCCTCAACAAATTTTCTTATTTGTATTAACAGCTCCTGATCGGTGGTTAGATCAGCCACTTTAAGATCAAGCAGCCCGCTTTGTTGTGTACCTTCTATATTACCGGGGCCACGCAGTTTAAGGTCAGTTTCGGATATTTCGAAACCGTTATTGGTTTTAACCATAGTGTTTAGTCTCACCCGGCCATCAGGGCTTAGTTTATCCTTGCTCAGTAACAGGCAATAACTTTGCTCGGCGCCACGACCAACTCTGCCACGCAACTGGTGCAATTGTGAAAGGCCAAAGCGCTCGGCATTTTCAATGATCATTACCGAAGCATTTGGTACGTTTACGCCCACCTCAATAACCGTAGTAGCCACCATTATTTGTGTTTGGCCCTTTACGAACCGCTGCATCTCCGCTTCTTTTTCAGCCGCCTTTAATTTACCATGCACTATGCTGATGTGATATTGTGGCAGCGGAAACTCGCGCCTCATTATTTCTATGCCATCCTCCAGGTTTTTAAGGTCGAGTTTTTCGCTCTCTTTTATCAATGGGTAAACCACATATACTTGCCGTCCTTTGGCTATCTCCTGTTTCATAAAACCAAACATACGCAGGCGCTGACTTTCGTAAAAATGCAAGGTTTCAATAGGTTTACGGCCTGCCGGCAACTCATCAATAACCGATACATCCAGATCGCCATAAAGCGTCATCGCCAATGTACGGGGGATAGGTGTGGCAGTCATCACCAGGATATGCGGTGGTATGATATTTTTACGCCACAGCTTGGCTCGCTGCTCCACGCCAAAACGGTGCTGCTCATCGATAACTACAAAGCCCAGGTTTTTGTATTGCACCTTATCCTCAATAAGCGCGTGCGTACCTATCAGTATTTTAAGTTCACCACTTTCCAGCCGCTCATGCAATACGCGTCTGGCCTTTTGCGATGTTGAGCCGGTAAGCAATGCTATCTCCAAAAAGTCATCGCCAATAACACTCTTAATAGTCTGATAATGCTGATTAGCCAATATCTCGGTAGGTGCCATAATACAGGTTTGGAAACCGTTATCAATAGCTATGAGCATGCTCATTAATGCCACAATGGTTTTACCACTGCCTACATCGCCCTGTAATAAGCGGTTCATTTGTATGCCGCGCTGGGTATCCTGACGAATCTCTTTCAGCACCCGTTTTTGAGCATTGGTTAGCTCAAAGGGCAATTTATGCTGATAGAACTCATTAAAATAAGTGCCAACCTTATCAAATATGTTCCCTTTAAATTTTTGCACCCGCAGCAGCTTGGTGCGCAATAGTTTTAACTGCAAAACAAAAAGTTCTTCAAATTTAAGCCGATGCTGGGCCTCTGCTAATTTAACGGCGTCTTCGGGGAAATGGATATTGCGGTAAGCATCCGCCCGGCCCATCAGTTTAAACCGGTTTAAAATATAAAGCGGCAGGTTTTCAGTTAGGCTATTGCCATGTTGCTCAATTACCGAGGCAACTAATTTTTGCAGCCCCTTACTATCCAGCGAAAATTGCTTTAGCTTTTCGGTAGAGCTGTAAACAGGTTGTAAGGTAAGATTGCCTTTGCGTTTTATTACTTCGGGCGAGTAAAGGTCCGTTTCCGGATGCGACATCTGCACCTTCCCATTGAAGGACCCCGGCTTGCCAAACAACACATAAGCCTTGCCGGGTATTAGTGCTTTATCTATCCATTTTATACCCTGAAACCAAACCAGTTCCATTATCCCGGTATCATCTTGCACTATGGCCACCAAACGCTTGGTGTGTTTTTCTCCCAATACTTCTTTACGAAGCAGCCGGGCTATCACCTGCACATAAGGCAGGTCATCATTAATGTCTTTTATTTTATAAAAGCGCGTGCGGTCAATGTGCCTGAACGGGAAATGCTTCAGCAGATCATCAAAAGTATAAATGGCCAGCTCTTTTTTCAGCACTTCGGCGCGGGCAGCGCCAACGCCTTTTAAATACTCAACAGGAGTTTGTAATGCCTGGCCGTTCAAGATGTGCGCCTATCAGGGTTTTGCTGCTATAACAGATATTTCTACACTAACGCCCTTAGGCAGCGCAGCTGCTTGCACGGTTTCTCTCGCCGGGAATTTATCAGTAAAGTAGGTACCATAAACTTCGTTCACTTCGGCAAAGTCGGCCATATTCTTTAAAAATATGGTAGTTTTTACTATGTCATCGAAATCAGCGCCGGCAGCAGACAAAATTGCGCCGATGTTTTCCATCACTAAATGTGTGGCCGATGTTATATTATCGGTAACCAACTCATTTGTAAACGGGTGCAAAGGTATTTGACCTGAAACAAATATAAGGTTACCGGCTATTATGGCCTGGCTATATGGTCCTATCGGTGGTGGGGCGTCGGTTGTGTTGACTACGGTTTTCATGTTTATAAATATAGGGAATGCTGAGATTATTTTTTTAGTACAAACCACTGTAGTAATTTCCATACAATGCCGCCAAGGAACATTATTATTGCTGTTGCATTAATAATGTGCATTATTTTGAGGTTGATGTTGTTGGGTCTATTGGGATCTTTTTTTCTAAAAAAATACATAAAAGCAAATTTACAATATTTTTAGGCGAAGTTTAATGCAAAAAAAGAAGGCTTTCCAATAAGGAAAGCCTTCTTAATATTTAAACTGAATCAGATATTATTTTCTGAATTGAACACGACGGTTTAATACACGTCCTTCTTCAGTTGAGTTATCAGCAATTGGCTGAGTTTCGCCGAAAGCTTTAACAGTTACTTTGCTTGCTGCAACACCAGAGTTAACTAAGTAAGTTTTTACTGAGTTAGCACGGTCTCTTGATAATTTCAAGTTGTGAGCAGCAGTACCTTCAGATGATGCAAAACCTTGTACTTCAACAGCAGAACCAGAAGTTCTCAGATCAGCAGAAGTTGCATCAAGCACAGGGTAAGAAGAAGTTCTTAATACTGAGCTATCAAATTCAAACTGAATATTGCTATAAGCAGCAGCACCAGCTGTAGCAGCAGCAGCAACAGGCTCTGGTTTAGGGAACACAATTGGGCAACCTGAACCATCAACAGGGGTAGTACCTGCAGGCGTACCTGGGCATTTGTCAAATTGATCAGCAACACCGTCACCGTCAGAATCTTTTTTCAGGTCGTTAACAGCGTTTTCAACATTGGTAACACGGCCTTTTAAAGCTTCAACTTCACGACGTAAAGCTGCATCGTACAACTCGTCATACATCAAAGCTACAGGGTTGGTAAACTCTAAGCTTGGTTTTTCGTTTCCACCGAAAGTGTACTCTAAACCACCGTAACCATATGAGTAACGGTCTTTAGTAGGATAGCTTCTGCGAACAGCGTCAAAGTTATCACCATCAACAAAGTTTTGGGTATAACCTAAGTTTAAAGCTAATACTTCGTTTAGTTTAAATTTCAAACCAACACCTACCGGAATTACTAATTCGGTAACGCGGTTAGGATATTCCTGATTTAAAGGAGTACCTGGAGGCGGCTGGTAAGCAACCATTGTAGGTTTGTAATTGATAAGGTTCCAACCGGCTTTACCATAAAGAAGAATAGCATTTTCGCGTTTCAGGAAGTTGATGTTAGCGATGTTGATAATACCATTTAAACCGTACTGGATAAAGTTAGTAGAAAAGCTAACAAAACGGTTGCCTGTTACGCCATCACCAACAAACGGAGCACTACCTGCGTCACCGGCAACTTTACCACCGGTAACAGATGCCTCAACAGAAAATGCATGGCTTAGTTGTTTTCTTAACGAAACACCATAACCCAAATTAACTTTGTTGCCATTAAAGTCGCTTGAACCGCCTGTGAAAAGCATAGGGGAGGTTACACCGACGTTAACGCCAACAGACCATGTACTGTACTGCCCCGGGCCGCCAAACAATTTGGGAGTCGAGGTGGTCGATCCGGTTGCGGTGGTTTGGGCGTTAACAGCACCCGCTACCAACAGCGACGCAAACGAGAAAGCGACTGTCTTTTTTAATGTAGAATAGTTCATAAGTTTTAAGATTAAACAATTTTTTAATTGTGATTTTTTTCAAAAATAGTAATTATGTTTGAAACGATTACCAAATACTGTTCCAAAAATTACAAATAATAACACAAATAAATGAAAAATGTTGTATAAATAGTACACATTCCAATTATACGTATGAAATATCTTCCAGTTGATAATAATTTATTTACAAATAATAGAAAAAGTTTCGTTTCACGAATAAAACCGCTGTCTATAGCGCTTTTTTATTCTAATGACGAATTCCCGCGTAGCGGAGATCAAGCGTTTTTATTTAAGCAAAACCCTGACTTTTTTTATTTATCGGGGATAGATCAGGAGCAGAGTATATTGTTGCTTTTTCCGGATTGTCCTAATCCACTATACAAAGAAGTACTTTTTTTAAGACAAACCAGCGAACACATTGCAGTTTGGGAGGGACACAAGTACACCAAAGACGAGGCAAGACAGGCGTCGGGAATACAAAATATTTATTGGTTAAGTGATTTTGATAATATTTTACATAGTATTATTAATTACGCTGAAAATATTTATATCAATACCAACGAGAATGACCGCTATGCACACACGGTTCCATATCGCGATATAAGAATGCTTGAAGACCTCCGCAGAAAATACCCTTTGCATCACTATGAGCGGTCGGCACTTATTATGCGCGATTTGCGTGTTATAAAATCAGAACCGGAGATACAATTGACCAGAAAAGCCTGCGCCATTACCCGCGATGCTTTTATAAGGGTACTTAAATTTGTAAAGCCGGGTGTAGCAGAATACGAGATTGAAGCCGAGGTGATACATGAGTTTATCAGGCAGCGGGCAACCGGGCACGCCTATAACCCTATTATAGCGTCCGGAAAAAATGCCATAGTGCTGCATTATGTAGACAATAACCAGGTTTGTAACGATGGTGATGTGATATTATTTGATTTTGGTGCTGAATATGGCAACTATAATGCTGATATGAGCCGGTCAATACCTGTTAATGGCCGCTTTACTCCGCGACAGCGCCAGGTATACGATGCTGTTTTACGTGTTATGCGCGCAGCAACTCAAATGATTGTGGAGGGTGCTGTTTGGAGCGAGTATCATGACGAGGTTGGAAAAATAATGACAAGCGAACTGATTGGCTTGGGTTTATTAACCAAGCATGACGTAGAAAAGCAGGACCCGAAATTACCCGCTTATAAAAAATACTTTATGCACGGCACATCGCACCATTTAGGTTTGGATGTGCACGATTTTGCCAGCCGCTATAAATCTTTTGAAGTAGGTAACCTGCTTACCTGCGAACCGGGCATATATATTCCCGCCGAAGGCCTGGGTATTCGTTTGGAAAATAATATACTGATAACCAAAGGCGGTAATATTGACCTTATGGCTGATATCCCGGTTGAGGCGGAGGAGATTGAAGAGATAATGAATAGTTAAGGGATTTCGAATTTCGAATATTCGATTTCGGATTTAAGTTTCATTTATAAAAAGGAAGTTGTCATTCTGAGCAATAACGAAGAATGACAATTAACATTAAATATGTTTTTCTGCAAAAGAATACAGATTAAAATCTTCCCCATCCATCACCTTCTCAATGTCTTGCCGCAACTTTCTCTTATCAACCCCGGCCATTCGCTTTTGTTGAATAAGCCGGTAGGCTTTCTCTGTCAGAAGCATCGCTTTCCAGGAATTGTTACCGGGTTCTGAGGATAAAATGAAATCAGCAACCTCGTCAACACCCGCGCCAGTTGTACCTACTGTCTTAAATACAGGTATTTCTTCGCCTGGCTTTTGGCGAATTATTTTTTTAAGATTATTAGCAAACAGATTGGCGTCGGGCCTGTCGGCTTTATTGATCATAAAGGCATCGGCAATTTCCATCAGCCCTGATTTTATGTTCTGCACTTCATCGCCCGCTTCGGGAACTAAAACCACTAAAGTAATATCAGCCAACCCGGCTATTTCCACTTCCGACTGCCCCACACCTACGGTTTCCACAAGTACATAATCAAAGCCGGCAGCACGAAGCACATCTGTCATTTCAATTGTTTTTGCCGATAGCCCGCCCAAAGAGCCACGTGTAGCCAACGAACGGATAAAAACATCGGGATGGTTAAAGTGCGACGCCATGCGGATTCTGTCGCCAAGCAATGAGCCGAAATTAAATGGCGAAGTTGGATCGATAGCGAGCACAGCTATTTTTTT
>CAMLFI010000145.1 GCA_946479225.1 uncultured Mucilaginibacter sp.
TTGGCCTCGTCTTCTTTATATATCTTTATCATAGCTATATTTTGTAAATGCTGATAATGCTTTCATCATCTACCCGTCCCTGCAAAGCGAGCTCAAACTGTTCTTTCATACCGGTAAATGATGTGTTGGTATCCAGCATGCCAAGCAATCGCGATGCAAAGCGGTTATAGTCGCTTTTTTTTCCATCGCCATCGGCAAAATCTATCATCCCATCAGTAAATATAAACAATCCATCATTAGGCTGTAGTGTAATTTGTTGCTCTGTATAACTTCCATCCGCAAAAAGGCCAAGCAGCAAGCCCGATGAACTTATATGCACAAATTTATTTTCGGTGTGTTTGTAATGCAACAGCGGCAGATCCCCCGCGCCTGAATAAGAAATAGTACCTGTTTCGCTATCTATCAATACCAACGATAAACTGGACAGAATATCCTTCAGGACGTCGTCAAGACAAATTACTTTGTTAACCTGCTGTAATATCTTGGCTGTAGAATATTCGCCGTTAAAAGCAGCAAAACGAACTGCAGAGCGCACATAACTCAGAAAACCAAAGGTAAAGAACCATGCCATCCACTTTTTGCCCATTACATCGCCAAGTACGCCGAAAGTGTAGCGCTCGTTAACATGTATAAAGTCTATAAAGTCACCGCCGGGTATATCGTCATAAGCTTTGTGCCAAAAGTCTATGCTAAACCCTTTAACAGGCGGTACATTGGCCGGTATAGATTTAATGTTGAGAGATGTTGCAGCCTTTTTTACTTCCAGTTCTGAAAGCTCACGTTGTTTATCAACCGCAAATAATATGTTGTTTACTTTAGAAACGATAACATTTACGGGTGTGTTCTTCAGCACATAATCAATTGCCTGCAGGTCAAGTCCCTGTATCATCAGGTCGCTGTCTGAAAAGTAAGTGAGGAACAAAAATGGAATGTTTTTTAAAACTTCATCCTCCATTAAATGCTTCCTAAACTCAAGGCCATTCATTTGGCCCATGTTATAGTCAGACAGAATGATATCAGGAAGATTATTTTTATCCAGCAGCACTATAGCTTCCTCCGCAGATAGCGCTGTGTCGCATTTAAAGCCCGATTTTTTAAAAACCTGAACCATCAGCTTTAAAAAAAGCGCGTCATCATCAACCAGCAAAATTTTATGGGACCGCTTACTCATGTGCTTTGTTTGAAAAAGGTTCTTTGTAAAGCGTCCGCACTAAAATATAAATGCCTGTAAGTATAATAATGCACGCAATTACGTCCATTAATGTTACCCCATCATTTTCAGTAAAATAATAAATGGTAAACATTTCAAAATATGGCGGCGCTTCGATAATTATCATTGACAGGCCAAGCGTTACCATGGCAACTGCAATTGTTATCAGCAAAAAGTTGTTTATCCTTTTCGCCTTCAGATACCTGCCTGCAACTTTACTATCCACCTTGTTGGATAGCAGTAGCATCGCAAATTCGTCAAGCAGTTCCTCACGTGATGCATCCTCTTTGTCATCTATTACCTTAAACGCGTTAATAGCATCGTTGCCTTCTGAGCAGTTTTCCAGAGTAGTATCAAACTTTTGCTGAAAACGCTTAAGCACTTCCTTGTTAAGGTGATGGCCGGCCAACAACGCCGCAACCTCGTCGAGCTTTTGCTCAACAGCCGATTCAATTTCTGTATCGGTTACGGTTTCCTCTTTTGGGGTATTTGCTTTGATTCTCAATTTTAATTAATAAATTCAACAAAACATAGCAGAGGCATTCTTCGTATTAGCCATAAATCTATATAATGAAATTGGTTTCCATCATTACGGTTAATTTCAATCAAAGTTACGTTACCGAGGAATTATTAAGCTCTATCAGCCAAACCAACACCTACCCTGCAATTGAAATTATAGTAGTCGACAATGGCAGTATAGTAAACAGTGTGCCCGAATGGACCTTAAAATATCCGAATATAATTTTTATACGTTCTGACAAGAATTTAGGTTTTGCCGGCGGGAATAACCTGGGCATAAACGTCGCCAAAGGCGAATACTTTTTTTTAGTGAACAACGATACCGAGTTTACCGCCGGCCTGGTGGAAACATTGGTTGCAACTCTTGAGTCAAATTCACGTATAGGTGTAGTATCGCCCAAAATACGATACTTTGACCAGCCCGATATGCTGCAATACATGGGTTTTACCGACATGAACTATTATACCGCAAGCAATAACAGTATTGGTCAGTTTGAAACGGATAACGGGCAGCATGACCACCTAACCGGCAGAACGGGTTACGCCCATGGTGCAGCTATGATGGTAAAAAAGGAATGCATTGATAAAGCCGGTTTAATGGCGGAGAACTTTTTTTTATACTATGAGGAACTGGATTGGTGCGACCGTATTAAAAAAGCAGGCTACGAAATTTGGCTGCAAACAGGTGCGCTTATCTATCATAAAGAATCGGTATCTGTAGGTAAAGTGAGCGCACTGAAGGAGTATTTTATGAACCGCAACCGCATTTTGTTTATTCGCAGAAACGCGTCGTTAGCGGCTCGTTTATTTTTTTATATCTATTTTATCGCTTTAGTTGTACCTCGTAATATACTGAAGTACATAAAGATAAAACATACAGATTTTATTGGATGGTTGTTTAAAGCCATTTGGTGGAACATTAGTCAAAGTAAAGACAGTAAAAAATTAGGTTACCCCATTACTATATGATCGCGCTATTCTGGATAAGCTTTTTTATAATTTTTTATGCTTTTGTAGGATATGGCATACTGCTCTATTTTATCATAAAAATAAAACGGGCGGTTAAAGGTAAACCCACCCTACCAGCTGCCGATAACCTGCCCACCTGCACCTTAATAGTGGCTGCCTATAATGAAGAATTATTTATTGCTGAGAAGATAAAGAACAGCCTGGAATTAAATTATCCTGAAGGCAAGTTCAAACTTATTTTTATTACAGATGGATCGAGTGACGGCACTGCGGATATTGTTGCAAAGTATCCCGAAATAATTCATTTACATTCTGCGGAGCGTAAAGGCAAAATGGCTGCGGTACACCGTGCCATAGATACTGTTACTACAGAGGTGATGGTTTTTACCGATGCTAATACCTTTTTAAACAAAGACGCCATAATTAATATTTGCCGCCACTACTCCGACCCGAAAGTTGGTGCCGTTGCGGGTGAAAAGCGGGTACTGATAACCGAAAAGTCTGACGCAACTGCCGGCGAGGGTTTTTACTGGAAATACGAATCAAAATTGAAGATCTGGGATTCTGAGTTATACTCTGTAGTGGGTGCCGCAGGCGAGTTGTTCAGCGTACGCACTGATTTATATGAGCATGTGCCGCCTACATCAATTATCGACGACTTTATGATCTCTATGCTCATTGCTAAAAAGGGCTATCGTATTATTTATGAGCCGGATGCCTATGCCATGGAAACAGCATCAGAAGATGTTAAGGAAGAACTAAAACGTAAGATCCGGATAGCTGCAGGTGGCCTGCAATCTATTATATGGCTTAAAAGCTTATTAAACCCCTTTCCGCTGCCTGTGTTATCGTTTCAGTATATTAGTCACCGGGTGTTGCGGTGGACGGTGGTGCCCTTCCTGATGATATTATTGGTGGCTCTTAACATTGCCATTGTACATACTTACGGAGGCGCTATTTACCAGTTATTTTTAGCCGGGCAGGTCGCATTTTATGGCATGTCTTTATTTGGCTGGATGCTGGAAGCTAGACAGGTGAAGATCAAAATATTTTTTATCCCTTACTATTTCTGCATGATGAATTATGCGGTTATAAGGGGTATATTCCGTTACTTATCGGGCCGCCAAAGCTCGGTTTGGGAGAAGGCAAAAAGAAAATAACATGTCGCTTAAAGAAAAGATAAATAGTAACCCGCGTTTAAAAAACTTCGTCCATTGGATGCTTATTGCTCCCGGCGAGGCGCGGCCGCGTTTTTGGGTGAAATTATTGGTGAATCCGTTTGTACATCAGCGCGGCAAAGGATCAAAAGTACGCCGTTACGCCCGTATGGATGTGTTGCCTTTTAACAAGTTCAGTTTAGGCGATAATTCAATTATAGAAGACTTTTGCACCATAAATAATGGCGTAGGCGATATATTTATAGGCAATGGTACCTTGATAGGCATGAGCAATGTTATTATCGGTCCCGTAAACATTGGCAATAATGTGATATTCGCGCAAAACATAGTGGCCAGCGGTTTAAATCATGAATACCGCGATGTAAATACTCCCATAAAAGACCAGAAAACCATTGTCTCTACCATTACTATTGAAGACGATTGCTGGATAGCCGCAAATGCGGTACTTACCGCCGGTATAACCATTGGCAAACACAGTGTGGTGGCGGCCGGAGCGGTTGTTACCAAAAGCGTCCCCCCTTATTCAGTCGCGGCGGGTAATCCGGCAAAAATTATTAAGCGATATGATGAAAGGCTAAAAGAATGGGTGTCGGTTAAAAACTGACGAAAAAAAATTTGTTACAGGCTAAACTTTGCCTTAGGCTTTATGTCATAATGGTACATAAACCGTATATACGATGAAAAAGTTAACCATTGCCTTATCGCTAATACTTGCATTAGCTGCCTGCAAACTTCCATCCTACACCATCGGAATGACAGAAAGCGATTTTAAAACAAAACATAAATGGACGGCCCAAGTGGCGGAGCAAACAGCTCATCATACCGTTTATAAAGTACAGACAAGCTTTCAGGACGA
Organism: uncultured Mucilaginibacter sp.; assembly: GCA_946479225.1. The sequence goes on from CAMLFI010000145.1 coordinate 4,733, forward strand.
AAAAAGAAAACGTTTTCAGTTTTTTTATTTCGAGAACGGCAAACTGGTGCGTTTAGATGAGGGGCAGGCGATGTATGGCATGTACTTATAGGCCAATAATTATTGCAATTGGTGCGCTATCCGCATAAAGCCCAAAACTTCTTCATTAATATCCTCTGTATGCAGTATTCTTAAATGATGATTGAATTGATTGCTGCCAGGCACCTGTGCTACTTTCTGGAAACAAAGGTTATCATAATACGGCTCGCGTAATGGGAAAACCACGTGGATAAAGTTTTTACCTAATTGCGTTACCCAGGCAATACGCTTATGTGTATTAGATATGCCAATCATCGTTTTGGTGGGTTCTATGCTGATATTGCCTATCTTTTCAAACTCCTTAATAAAGTGATGATACAGCGTAAGCGTGTGGGCGGTTTTGCCTGTTAGGAATTGAGATATTTGCGGACAGTCTGAAGGCATTAAATTCTGTTTTAACCAATATCGTCATCTGAATGTATTAATCAAAATCATTAAATGCAACACTATTGCATTTAATGATTTAAAAACTAAATTTGCCCTATGGAAACTAATTTTGATGTAATTATAATAGGCGGAAGTTATGCCGGGCTATCGGCGGGAATGGCGTTAGGTCGGTCTTTAAGAAATGTTTTGATAATCGACAGCGGTTCGCCCTGTAATAGCCAAACACCCTACTCTCACAATTTCATTACCCATGATGGCGACACACCGGCAAGCATAGCACAGCAGGCTAAGCAGCAGGTTTTACAATATAAAACCGTTAGTTTCAAAAATTCATTAGTTACAGCTGCCACAAAAAAGGGCGACAGTTTTGTTGTAACTATTTGGGAAGGCGATAGTTTTACCGCAAACAAACTGCTGTTTACTACAGGCGTGATTGATATTATGCCTGAGATACCCGGTTTTGCTGAATGTTGGGGAATTACTGTATTACATTGCCCCTATTGCCACGGCTTTGAAGTTAAACATCTGGCTACAGCTATATTGGGTAATGGCGATGGTGCCTTTGAATATGCAAAACTTATAAGCAACTGGACAAACGATCTGACCATATTTACCAACGGTCCATCTTCGTTAACAGCTGATCAGTTAAAAATACTCGGCACACGCAACATCAAAGTTAATGAGACCCGAATTGCTGCCGTACATCACGAAAAGGGCATATTAAACAAGATTATATTTGCCGACGGATCGTCGCAAATAATAAAAGTAATGTATCACAAAGCGGTTTTAAAGCAACATTGCAATTTGCCGGAAGCATTGGGCTGTGAGTTGAATGAACATGGCTTTATAGCTATTGATAGCATGCAGCAAACAACGGTACCCGGCGTGTTTGCCGCCGGAGACAATACAACAATGTTCAGATCATTAGCCATTGCAATTGCCGATGGAAGCAAGGCCGGCGCAATCATTAATAAACAACTGGTAGACGATTCGTTTTAAAGTTTTGGTAAGATACCTTCCAATCCCCAGCGCTCCTCTATCCCCAAACCAAACAAGGCAAAATCATATTTAACAGGATCAAGCGGATCAAATTCGCGCAGTTTTTCAGTCAATTCAACTGCGGTTTGCCAATCCGTTTGTTTGCGGGTAATTAAGCCGAGACTTCTTGCAACACGGTCAACGTGCAAATCGCATGGCATAATCAGGTCAGCGGGTTTAAGCCGGTTCCAGATGCCAAAATCAACACCGTTGTTATCCTTACGCACCATCCAGCGTAAAAACATGTTCAGCCTTTTACAGGTTGATTTTTGCGATGGCGAAGAAACATGTTTTTTTGTGCGATGCGGTGAATCGGGCAGTAAAAAGAAGTAATTACGGAAGTAGTTAAGCGC
>CAMLFI010000146.1 GCA_946479225.1 uncultured Mucilaginibacter sp.
TTCATATAGATGCTGGGTTTACCAAAAATATAGAATTAAAGTTACTGTTAAAATTTTATGTACTATTTGTTAAAAACGCTTACTTGCTATTGCCCAGCTAAGCTCGCGATGCAACCAAATAATTTTTAGACAAAAAAAATCCCCCTCGTGTAAACGAGGGGGATAAAATATTTAAGCTCCTAAAGCTACCCGCTTAAAGGCGGTTACCGTAAGGCCCTTATCAATGCTGCTTAAAAACTGAGCAACATTTTTTGATGAATCTTTAACAAACTCCTGGTTTAACAGGGTTGAGTCTTTGTAGAACTTATTCAATTTACCGGCTGCAATTTTTTCAACCATTTCTTCCGGTTTACCTTCAGCACGAATTTGTTCTTTAGCAATTTCCAACTCACGCTCAATAACAGTTGAGTCAACGCCGTCTTTATCAACAGCAACAGGGTTCATTGCAGCAATTTGCATAGCAACGTCTTTACCTGCTTCGTCAGCACCTGCAACAGCAGCGCTTAAGCCAACCAATACACCTAAACGGAAGTTACCGTGTATATAAGCCACAACTTTTTCGCCTTCAATCACTTCGTATTTAGATACGCCGATCTTTTCGCCAATTTTACCTGTTTTTTCAATACAAGCTTCGGCAATAGTAGGACGTGAGTTTTCAATATCAATAGACAATTGATTTAACTCTTCTAATGATTTCGGATTTTGCTCTACCGCTTCGTTTGCAATCGCGTTAGCAAAAGCAACAAACTCAGCATTTTTAGCAACAAAGTCTGTTTCGCAGTTCAACTCAATAATAACACCGCGTTTTCCATCAGCAGATGTGCGTGCAATTACAACACCTTCGTTTGATTCGCGATCCTGACGGCTGGCAGCTACTTTAGCGCCTTTTTTTCTTAAAAAGTCAATGGCTGCTTCAAAGTCGCCGTTAGTTTCGGTCAAAGCTTTTTTGCAATCCATCATACCGGCACCGGTTTGCTGGCGTAATTTGTTTACATCAGCGGCAGATATTTGTACTGTAGACATTTTATTATATGTTTTATGTTTTAAATAGTTAGTGGTGAGTAATGAATGATGAGTTTGTATAAAACTACTCACTATTCATTATTCACCACTAACAAAATTATTCTTCAGAACCTTCAGCAGCAGGTGCTTCGTCTTCTACTGCGGCAGTAGCTTCAACAGCAGTTTTACGTGCTCTTTTACCTTCGCTTGCAGCGGCAGATCTGTCAGCAACTTCAGGAGCGTCAGCTTTCGCTTTAGCTTGTGCTGCTTCTTTTTCAGCTTCGTCGTCTTTCTCGCGTTTGCGTTCGTCTAAACCTTCTTCAATAGCTTTGATTATGATACCTGTGATCAATGAAATTGATTTGGTAGCGTCATCATTAGCCGGGATAGGGAAGTCGATGTTTGAAGGATCAGAGTTAGTATCAACCATTGCAAAGGTTGGGATATTTAACTTTAACGCTTCAGATACTGCGATGTGCTCTTTTTTAACGTCGATAAGGAAAAGCGCAGCCGGTAAACGGTTCAGGTCGGCAATACCGCCTAATAAAGTTTCCAGTTTAATACGCTCACGCTGTATCATCAGTCTTTCTTTTTTAGAAAGGTTGCTGTAAGTACCGTCTTTAGTCAATTTATCGATGTTAGACATCTTTTTGATTGACTTACGTACAGTTGCAAAGTTAGTTAACATACCACCTAACCAACGCTCGGTTATGAAAGGCATGTTTACACCTTTTGCATATTCAGCAACAATATCTTTCGCTTGTTTCTTTGTAGCTACGAATAATACCTTGCGGCCTGATTTTACAATTTGTTTTATAGCTGCAGCAGCTTCTTCAACCTTTGATAAGGTTTTATTTAAATCGATAATGTGTATACCGTTGCGCTCCATGAAAATGTACTGTGACATTTTCGGATCCCATTTGCGGGTAAGGTGACCAAAGTGTACACCAGCATCCAGTAACTCGTCATATGTTGTTCTTGCCATTGTGTTGTTCTCCTTAAAATTTTAACGTTTACTGAATTGGAATCTCTTACGTGCTTTCTTGCGTCCTGGTTTTTTACGCTCAACCATACGCATATCGCGTGTCATTAAGCCCTTGGCGCGTAGCGAAGGTTTCTTATCAGCATCAAGTTCAACAATAGCTTTAGCAATAGCTAAACGAACGGCTTCTGCCTGTCCTTTAACACCACCACCTGCTACATTTACTTTAACATCATATAATCCGGCAGAACCAGATACTTCTGTTGATTGAGTAACAATGTATTGCAATGGCAATGTTGGGAAATATTCTTTGTAGTCTTTACCGTTAACGGTAATAGCACCACTACCATCAGTAAGGTAGATACGTGCAACGGCGGTTTTTCTTCTGCCTGAAGTGTTTGTTGTTGGCATTTTTCTTTTTCCTTAGTTAATGATTAAATAGCTTTTGGGTTTTGTGCTGCATGAGGATGCTCGGCACCGGCATATACATGCAGATTGCCAAATAATGCTTTGCCCAAACGATTTTTAGGTAACATGCCACGCACTGCTTTTTCAATTACACGTGTTGGATGTTTTGCCATTAACTCCTTAGGAGAAATGAAACGCTGACCGCCCGGATAACCGGTGTAAGAAACATATTGTTTATCGCTAAACTTGTTTCCGGTAAGCTTTACCTTGTCTGCGTTGATAACTATTACATTATCTCCACAGTCTACGTTTGGGGTAAATTCCGGCTTGTTTTTTCCACGAATGATCATTGCGATCTTTGTAGACAAGCGCCCCAAGATCTCGCCTTCAGCGTCAACAACAACCCATTGTTTGTTAACGGTTTTTTTGTTGGCAGAGACAGTTTTGTAACTTAACGTATTCACTTGCTTTAAATTAATTTAATAAAATGTTTATTTCACCCTACTTTTTAGGGACTGCAAAGATACAGTTTAAAGTTTTATTTGCAAGCGAGATTTGTGGATATTTTATAGAAAAGTTATAGCGGACTATCGGTACTTAATTAGATAATATCTTTTCCACAACCATACAAATCCAGTAACCTTTATCGGTTGATCCCCTCATCACGTAACAGGCCACAGTTTTACCACCAGCCGCCCAAGTATAAGTATCATTTTCAACCGAGGGGGCAAACCCAAATTCCTGGGTCCTTTTATCTATTATCGTCTTCACATCTAATTCGGTTTGCTGGTAGGTTTTTTTGCTAAATGATTTATTTTCATTGTAAAGTTGTTTTAAATACCCCTTAACAACGCCGTCCTTGGTCAACACACCAAATACATTTGTTATCATATAATTACTGGGAATATACCCCGCCCTGCTGTAAAAATCTATGAAATTATGATGGTTCAAAATCATTCCGTTGTTTTCAACACGCTGCTTTGTTTTCTTTTTAAATATCAACGAGTCTTTGTGCGAAGCAGTCAGCTCGGTGAAGTTAACGCCAAGCGGCCAGTTTTGATAAGAATAATTAGCTAACCGCTGCTTGCCGGCCTCTGCTTTTGCCCGCGTTTCATTTGCAGTTTCTAATTCCTTTTCGTGATCATCGGCCAGTTGCATTTTTATTTTAACAATCTCCAGCACTTTTTCTTCGTTAAAGTCCTTTATGTCCGGTGCCGATTGAAAATCAGCAATACTCTTCATCAAAGCGGCATAGTGCGACTTGTCCGACTTAAACAGTTCGCTTTCAATCTGCACCTCCAGATATAGCATTTTGCTGTTAGCTACTCCCATGCTTTTCTTCGCGTTGTTCAATAAGCGTAAAGCGGCTTTATAATCGCCTTTGCCATAGTTTTCTTCGGCCAATAGGTAGGCGGCCTTGGCTTCGGTTGCGTTAGTTTGCGATCTGGCAGAAAGGCTAAATAATAGCAAAACGCCAATAATATATTTTACCATAAATCAATAAAGGAGTTAAAAAGCTATTTATAAATTACACATAAACTGGCTGATACAAACCACGGCACGGCCTTGAATGTTGGTCCAAAAGTGTGTTCCAAAGCAAATATTTTTTCAGCCGACTCCCAAACGTAGTCTTCACTTTGATAATAGCCTTTACCTGGCCGCGGAACGCGTTTAGGCTGCATGCCAAAAAGATCCGTATAATAGTTTAGTATGGTTTCAAACTCTTTAGAGGCATTAGCATAAGATGATCCCCCTGTACCCTCGTCGCGCTCCAATTCAAGGCACGCATACCCTTTTACGATGTCATCTTTAATAAAAATGCCGTATATCTCCAGGGTGTTGCTGAATTTGAAGAACCCATCATTAACAGGTACCCGATAATTTGGCCATTGCAATAATTTATATTTCGACGGATAATACATTAATAAATTGTATTTGTCGTCCGATACGTTCTTCAGCTTCCCTGTCAACAAAGGGTCTTGTGGGTATTTTAACTTTAATTCAACTAACGGAATATTAACAGGCCTGTTATATGGCAAAAAGGTTGCAAACTTTTTTAAGGCATTCGCTTTTTTTGTCGCCGCTGCTTCCTTTAGTTGTTCGTCACGTTTCAGTTCGTTTTTTAGCTGAAGTTTGATCTTGCTTACTTCAAGGGATTTTTCCTCGTTAAAGTCTTTGTAATCCGGCGCTGCTTCAATTTCGGCAATACTTTGTACTGCTTTGTTTAAATAAGCCCTGTCTGCCTTAAATAGCTCCATTTGAATTTGTATCTGCAGATACAATATTTTGCTATTTGCGGCTCCGAGGCTTTTTTTAGCTTCTTCAAGATAGTTTAATGCGGTTTTATAATCTGCCTTTGCGTAGTTTTCTTCGGCGAGGAGGTAAGCAGCTTTAGCCTCGTTTGCATTGGTTTGCGCTTGTAATACCGTTGGACTAAAAAAAAGAAGTACGTAAAATATGTACTTAATCATGCTGATATTAGTTTGATGGGTGATAAAAAAACAAGGTGATTTTACTTATACGCCAACCATTAAACAGTTGCAACAGCTTTGTTAAACTGAGTATATTTTGTCCGCTCTTCCATTCGTTTGTAATAAACTCCCCGTCCTGAATATTCGAGGGGCTGGCAACAGGCTCTGTTTTTAACTGATCATTTAATTTCTTCAATACGGCTTCTACCACTTCTTTTCCTTTGGAATAGTTAACATCATCATTAGTAATATCAAGTAACGTTTCACTATACCCAACAAGACGGCCGTTTTTTAGGTATAAGTTATTCACTCCCAACTTTACATTCGGGAAAGTATAAACCAAGCCCAACTCGGTAGCTGTGGTAGCGTAACTTTCCTGCTTTTTTTTAATCGGCGCAAACATGGCAGGGTGTTTTACCTTTAATTCCTCAAGCGTTGCACCGAGCGGCCAATCGGTATGTTCTGCAGCAAATGCTTTCATCCCTGATACTATAAGGCGATTTTGATCTTCAGCTTTTCTTTTTTGTGCAATGTCTTTATTAAGCTGAAGCTTTATCTTCATTACCTCTAATGTCTTCTCTTCATTAAAATCTTTACTGTCGGGTGCTTTTTCAAAGTTGTTTATAGAGGAGGCAAGTTTTGAAATGTATGCGGTATCTTTATTAGCTAATTCCCGCTCCGCTATAATTTTAAGATATAAAATTTTGGCGTTGGCGCTGCCAAGTTTAACAGAAGCATCTTCAAGGTATTCGAGCGTTGACTTCATATCCCCCTTGCCATAGCTTTCTTCGGCCAATAAATAAGCCGCTTTAGCCTCGGTAGCATTAGTTTGAGCAATACCTGACGCAACCTTAAAGAATAGAATAGCGGAAAATAATATTATGCGACTTGTCATTATCTTATTTGTATCTAATCTCTGTTACCACCGCTTGTACCCAAAAAGTTGGCCGTATGTACCTATGTAAATGATAAATGGTAAAAGTTTTTTCGCCCCTTGTCCAGGTATATTTGTCATAATTAGCGTTCTCGTTTTCGGGCTTTAATACCGCTGTTTCATAAAAACTATTAGTAATACCTTGAATGTAATTTTTAACCCTTTTGCCTACCTCTTCATAACTAATACCTGATTGTTGATCCACATGGTAACGAACCTTACGATAGCCCTTAACTGTATCGGCTTTTACCAGCACACCAAAAATGTTACTGCCGGCATAGGTGTCCGGAACTACACTACTGCCGGAAAATGAAGCTGCCGGAATACTATACAGGGTAAGCCCTATTTCCTTTTCGAAACGTTCTTTAGGTTTTTTTTCAAAAAGGATACTGTCTTTGTGTGAAATTTTAAGCTGGGTAAAACTTGTCTGAAACGGCCAATTTGGATAGGTAACCGCCTCAAAATTCTGCCTGCCTTTAGCAACTGCATTTGCTGCTTTTTTTTCCTTTTCAGCCAGCTCCTCATTTTTTGCTTTAAGCTCAAGCTTCATTTTGAGCACCTCCATTACTTTGTCTTCATTAAAGGTTTTAATGTCGGGTGCTGCTTCAAATGCCGTTATTGTTTGAAGTACGTTACTTGTTAATTTCGCATCTGTTTTGGCCATTTCTGCCTCGGCCTGTATTTGCAGGTACAATATTTTGCTATTGGCCCCGCCCAGGCTTTTTTTTGCGCTTTCTAAAAATTTCA
>CAMLFI010000147.1 GCA_946479225.1 uncultured Mucilaginibacter sp.
CGTGGTTTTATGTTGGATGTTTCGCGTCACTTTTTCTCAGTGGCTTACATCAAAAAGTATCTTGATCTGATGGCTACCTATAAGTTAAATAATTTCCACTGGCATTTAAGTGATGACCAGGGTTGGCGGGTTGAGATCAAAAAATATCCCAAGTTGACAGAAATAGCAAGCCGGCGCGCTGAAACACTCATCGGAAACTACCACGACAGGCAGCCGCAGCAATTTGACAATACACCGTACGGGGGTTATTATACACAGGATGAGATACGTGATGTTGTGCGCTATGCGGCTGCAAAATATATTAATATCATTCCCGAAATTGATATGCCGGGCCACTCAAAAGCTGCCCTTACCGCCTATCCGGAATTTGGGTGCAATGCGCCCGACACCTATACAGTGTCAGGCACCTGGAGCGAAAGGCATGACGTGTTTTGCCCCACCGAAGCGACTTTTACTTTCTTGCAGGATATATTGACCGAGTTAATGACTTTATTCCCCGGAAAGTATATCCATATAGGGGGCGATGAGGTGGCTAAAGACGATTGGAAAGCGAGCGCATTCTCTCAGCAATTGATAAAGCGTTTAAAGTTGAAAGACGAAAAAGGCCTGCAAAGTTATTTTATCCGCCGCATGGAAGAGTTTGTTAACTCAAAAGGACGTACAGTTATTGGCTGGGATGAAATATTAGACGGTGGTATTGCACCAAATGCAACAGTAATGAGCTGGCGCGGCGAAGCAGGCGGTATTGATGCCGCTCAGCAAGGGCACGATGTTATTATGGCGCCAAGTAACCAGGCGCTTTATTTAGACCATACACAAGGAACTAACTTGAATACGGAACCTGTTGGAATAGGCGGCAATGCACCTATTCAAAAAACTTATAGCTATAACCCGGTTCCTGCGCAGCTAACGCCGGATCAGCAGAAATATATAATAGGTGTGCAAGCTAATTTATGGAACGAATATATCGCTACGCCTAATAAAGTAGAGTATATGCTGCTGCCGCGATTTATGGCCCTATCAGAAATTGCCTGGACGCCGTTGGCGAACAAGAACTTTACAGATTTTATGGAGATAAGGATACCTCAGCATCTGGCTGTTCTTGAAAAAAACAATTACAACTATCGCGTTCCCGCTGCCATCGGAGCAAAAGATACCATAATGTTTGGCAGTCAACTTACCGCGCAGCTAAAACCATCGGTAAAAGGTGCTAAAGTATATTATACTATTGACGGCTACACTCCTAATGAAACGGACCTGGAATATTCTGTACCATTGAATTTTAATATCCCGCCTAATCAATACCGCGAATTGCAAACGGTTGTAATAACGCCCGCCGGCAAAAGAAGCAACGCAACTAAAACAGTTGTTTATAATAAAACGCCGTTGCCTCCCGTTGATTATCAAGGTAACAGACAGGGAATGCTATATCAGCTGTTTCCGGGCGAGTTCACCAGCACGCGTCAGTTAAATTTGACGACCGCGGGTTTCGATACTACACAGGTTATAAAAAGCTTTAATACATTGCCATTTCGTAAAATAGCGTCGTCCTTTGGTGTGATCTATAATGGTTATCTTCGTGTTGATGAGGATGACGTTTATGGTTTTTCAACCCTCACTGATGATGGATCAATGTTATTTGTTGATGATTATCCGGTGGTTGACAATGATGGGAGGCACTCCCCGATTGAAAAAAGCGGATCGGTCCCTTTGCAAAAGGGTTTTCATAAGATTACTATTAAATATTTAGATGCACGCATACCCGGAAAAATACAGGTTTTTATGACTATTCCGGGCAAACCTAAAGGCGAACTATCGCCCGAATCACTTTTTTATTAAGTTTAAATGAGAAAATTTGCGATCTTTTTAGTGCCGGTACTTTGTGTAATTATTACCGGCTGCGGTGGTAACGATAAACCGGTTGTTAAAACACCAACTGCCAAGGCACCTACCGTAATCGCCCCGTTCCGATTTCATAAACCCATAGAAGTATCACCCGGCCAATATTATGATGTGTTAAGCTGGGGCCGTGGAGCGGTAGATACAGGCGCGTTCATTATTCTGCATTCTGATTCATCAGGCAGGAAGTACAACACTACAACAGGTGATCTGGACGGCAAAATATCCGACGTTTATAATACCGACATGGATGCCGACGGCAATCCTGAAATATTGATAGAGGCTAAAAGCACAGATACTACCAAATATGTAAATGTTTACGCTTTCGAGTTTAATGATAATAAAGCGCGCGAAATTGATTTCCCGGGTCTTAAAAGCTCTAAAGACAATTACAGGGGTAAAGACAATTTCTACATTCAGGAAGGAAAGTTGATACGAGAATTCCCTTCTTATATCGGCAAAGGCAGTGAGGCAAAACCAACGGGCGGCAAGTTTAAACTGGAATATGGCTTGAGCGGGAACGATTTCACTGTAAAAGTACTGGTAACGGATTCTACACTTAAAGAAGAACCTGTAGTACAGGCACCGGTAAAGAAAAAAGAAAGCACCAAAAAGAAAGCCAGTAAGAAAAAGAGACGGAGACGATAGTTAAAGCTATACAAACTAGTTTTTACCAAATAAAATTTGGTTTGGTTGCTTTTTAAACAAAAAATAAAAATTTTCTATTGACATATACTTTTTTGACGTATATTTACGCCATAATTAAAAACAATGAAATTTAACAATGCATATTTTTATGGTTACTACTTTTACTTTAACAGTAAAAGCCGGGACTAATATGCAAAAACATATAACAAGAAATTGAAAAGTCCCGGCCCATACAGCCGGGATTTTTTGCTTAATAACATTATGAAAAAAGATAAACCAAGAGTAGCTATACAGGGAATAAGGGCATCGTTCCATGAGCAGGCTGCATTTGAATATTTTGGCGAGAATATTGAAACTATTGAATGCGACTCGTTCAAGCAAACCTTTGTGGCGCTTGAAAATAAAGAAGCCGACTATATAGTAATGGCTATTGAGAACAGTATTGCCGGTAGCATTCTGCCTAATTACTCATTGCTTTTGGGTTATAATTTTCCGGTAGTTGGCGAGGTTTATTTACCTATACAGCTGCATTTAATGGCATTGCCTGGCGTAAAGTTCGATCAGATTAAATATGTTACCTCCCACCCTATGGCGATACGCCAGTGTAACGACTTTTTTGACGAATATCCACATCTTAAAATTGTTGAGAGCAGTGATACTGCCGCTTGCGCCAAACGTATACGTGATGAACAGCTTACCGACACAGTTGCTGTAGCTAACATACTTGCGGCAAGGTTGTACGGATTAGATATTATTGAGCGCCGGATAGAATCAAACAAAAAGAATTATACACGTTTTCTGATTCTTACCACGCATGACAACGTAACCAAACAAACGCCAAATAAAGCATCGTTATGTTTTCAGGTTAGCAACCAGGTTGGCGCATTGGCTAAGGTGTTGAATATTTTTGCTGATTTAGGCGTTAACATGAGCAAAATACAATCAATGCCGGTATTAGGTAAACGCCATGAGTATAATTTTTATGTTGATGTTGAATGGGATGACAGCAAGCAGTATGATGCGGCTGTGAAGCAAGTACTTAAGTACACCCACAACTTTAATATCTTGGGTGAGTACGCCCGCTACGAAGAAGAAGCTGAAAAAACAACTATCGCAGCAAAAGCAGAAAAACCTGCACGCAAGTACATAAGTATAAAAAAATTAAATAAATAGAACAGATTTACAGACATTCGCAACCAAATTAAAACGATGAAACTTAATTTAAACATACAGCCGCTAAACACATGGATAAACGGCGGAAGTGAGCCCCTATTAATTGCAGGTCCATGCAGCGCCGAAACTGAGGACCAGTTAGTGGCTACAGCACATTTATTAAAAAGTACAGGTAAAATTGCTGCCCTACGTGCAGGTATCTGGAAACCACGCACCCGCCCAGGCGAGTTTGAAGGAATTGGCAGCATCGGTTTGGAGTGGTTAAAACGCGCCAAAGCAGAAACGGGCTTGCCTACTGCTGTTGAAGTGGCAACCGCCAAACACGTTGAAGAAGCATTGGCAGCAGGTGTAGATATTCTGTGGGTTGGCGCTCGTTCAACTGCAAATCCTTTTACTGTACAGGAAATTGCCGACGCATTAAAAGGTACTGATGTACCGGTAATGGTTAAAAACCCTGTAAACCCTGATATTTCATTGTGGATAGGTGCGTTAGAGCGTATCAACAACGCGGGTATAACTAAACTGGCGGCTATTCACCGCGGTTTCTCATCTTACGAAAAATCAGCTTTCCGTAATGAGCCAATGTGGGATATCGCTATTCATCTGAAAACTTTAGCACCACACCTGCCTATTATCTGCGATCCGAGTCACATTACCGGCAACCGTGATCTGATAGGTTATGTATCGCAAAAAGCGTTGGATCTTGATATGCAGGGCCTTATGATTGAGTCGCACATTGACCCAAGCGTAGCCTGGACCGATGCTAAGCAACAAGTTACTCCGGCTGCTTTGGCTGAATTGGTAGACCGTTTAGTATTACGTAAGCCAGAAGCTGGTTCCGCTATTGTTAAAGATAAATTGCACGATCTACGTGGAAATATTGACAAGATTGACGATTTGCTGATACAGAAAATCGCGGAGCGCATGAAAATTGCTGAAGAAATAGGCACTTACAAACGTGATAACAACATTACCATTTTGCAGGTAAACCGTTGGGATGAGATCTTGCAAAAAGCTATTAGCTACGGTAAAGCTTTAAAATTAAGCGAAGAATTCACAGAGAAATTTTTAGAGCTGATACATAACGAATCTATCCGCAGACAAACTGAGATCATGAACAAAGATCAGGCTGGTCAGCAGGCAGAAAAACTTACACACGCTTAAAAATGAGCCATAATATTCTGCTTACCAAGACCGGAAAAACCGCAAACGGCACCATTAACCTCACAGGCTCAAAAAGCGAGTGCAACCGCGCGCTTATTATTGAAGCCCTGAGCGATGACAAGGTTAAGGTAAAAAACCTGTCGGATGCGGCGGATACGGTGACGTTGGCGGGGATTTTAAAGTCGGGTAAGCTTGACAGTGTCCTATCTGATTCAAATAATTCCGAAATCGAAAATCCGATATCCGAAATTAACATTGGACCAGCGGGCACGGCAATGCGTTTCCTTACTGCTTATTATACATTGCAGCCTGAAGAAGTTGTGCTAACCGGCAGTGCGCGTATGAAACAACGCCCGATAGGTGTTTTGGTTGATGCGCTACGTGAACTAGGAGCAGAAATTGATTATGTGGAGAACGATGGCTACCCTCCTATCCACATAAAGGGTAATCTGGCACAAAAAACCAATCGCGTAAGCATAAAAGGCGATATAAGCAGTCAGTACATAACTGCATTGTTGCTAATAGCTGCAAAGCTTCCGCAGGGCTTAGAGCTACATATTGAAGGTGAATTAACTTCCCGACCCTATGTGGAAATGACGCTGGCGATGTTGGAGCAGGCAGGGATACAACACAACTGGAGCGGCAATGTGATAAGCATTACTCATCAGGAGTTTAAAGAAACTGCTTTGCCTGTTGAACCCGATTGGAGCGCGGCTTCCTACTGGTTCGCCATTACAGCTCTTGCTGATGAAGCAGAAATTTTTTTAACAGGGTTAACGGCCTACAGTCTTCAGGGCGATAGCGTTATCACCGAGATAATGGCCAACTTTGGTATCACATCGCAGTTTAAGGATGGTGGTGTTTTGCTAAAAAAAGAGGCTAAACCTATCAACAAAAAGTTGTTTGATATGAAAAAATGCCCCGACTTAGCGCAAACCGTCGTCGTTGTTTGTGCCGCGTTGGGTCATGAAGCTACATTTACCGGCTTGGAAACCTTGAAAATCAAGGAAACTGACCGTGTTAAGGCTTTACAGAACGAGCTTGCAAAAATGGGCGTTAAACTGATTGAAGATAACGAACATTACACTATAGATTGCAGCGGCAAATTCATTCCCGAGCGCATATTCGTTAATACATATGATGACCACCGTATGGCGATGGCCTTTGCACCGTTGGCTTTGCTAATACCGGAACTGGAAGTTGAAGACGCTAAAGTGGTTGAGAAATCATATCCGGCATTCTGGACAGATTTGGAAACAGTTGGGTTTGTGGTGTCGGAGGCAAAAGGTTAAAAGCGAAAGGTTAAAGGTTTTTGAAGTGATTCAATCACTCATTCAAAATTCAATAATTCACTAATTATAAAATGGCAGGCAATTCATTCGGGCAATTATTCAGAATAACAACATTTGGCGAATCGCATGGCGAGGCTATCGGCGTAATAATTGACGGTTGCCCTTCTATGCTAGATGTTGATTTGGATTATATCCAGGGCGAGCTGGATAAGCGCAAGCCTGGTCAATCTAAAATAACTACACAGCGTAAGGAAAGCGATACAGTGCGCATTCTCTCAGGTGTGTTTGAAGGTAAAACTACCGGCACTCC
>CAMLFI010000148.1 GCA_946479225.1 uncultured Mucilaginibacter sp.
AAGAAATAAAGATATAGTAGAAAGTATAAAACAATGACGATGCAAGGTAACACACCCAATCAAAAGCTCCCCCTTCAGGGGGCGGGGGGGGCACGCATCATCATTAGCGGCGGCGGCACAGGGGGGCATATCTTCCCGGCTATTGCTATTGCCAATGCTTTGAAAAAACTTGATCCTAAAACCGAGATATTATTTGTTGGTGCCAGTGGCCGGATGGAAATGGAGAAAGTACCTGCTGCAGGTTATCGTATAATAGGTTTAGAGATACAAGGCATACAACGGGGTTCAATAATCAAAAACCTAATGTTTCCTGTAAAACTGATCAATAGCGTGCGTAAGTCATTGCAAATTATAAAGGACTTTAAGCCCAATGCCTGCGTAGGTGTGGGTGGATACGCTTCTGGTCCGCTTTTATATGCTGCTTCATTAAAGGGAATACCCTATTTAATACAGGAGCAAAACTCCTACGCGGGTATCACCAATAAATGGTTGAGCAAAAAAGCCCGCAAAATATGCGTGGCATTTGATGACATGGAGAAGTTTTTCCCTGGTGCGGATATTATCAAAACCGGTAATCCTATACGGCAGGAATCGGTTGATATAGATGGTAAACGGAAAGAAGCACTTGAAAACTTTAAGCTATCGGCATCAAAAAAAACCATTTTGGTTACAGGTGGTAGTTTGGGCGCACGTACTTTAAACAACAGCATAAAGACTGGCCTAGAACAGTTAATAGCGGCCGATGTGCAAGTGATATGGCAAACGGGCAAATTTTATTATAAAGATCTGATAGCAGAACTGGGCGAGAATTATCACCCGAATGTGCGCATTAACGAATTTTTAAACCGGATGAACCTGGCTTATGCCGCTGCAGACGTAATAATATCACGCGCCGGAGCAGGCACAATCGCAGAGCTGTGTGTAATAAAAAAACCGGTTATACTGGTGCCTTCGCCTAATGTGGCTGAGGATCATCAGACCAAAAACGCACTGGCTTTGGTGCAGGAGCGTGCGGCGGTATTTATTGCCGACAGAGATGCGGAAGCCAAACTGGTTGACAAGGTCATTGCGCTTTTAAATGATAAGAATGAACAAAAAATATTAAGTGATAACATTGGTAAACTGGCTATGCCAAATGCTGATGAAGTTATTGCTAAAGAGGTTATCCAAATAACAATTAACAATTAATCCCAGCTCTCCTCTTTAAAAGGAGGAGGGCTTTTTTAAAAACATGGAACTACAAAACGTACAAAGAGTGTATTTGGTAGGCATAGGCGGCATAGGCATGAGTGGCCTTGCCCGCTACTTCCATAAATTGGGTTGTATTGTGTATGGATATGATAAAACCCCAACCGATCTAACCAACGAGTTGCATAACGAGGGCATACAAGCCACGTTTGACGATAACAGCGAATGTATACCTAAAAGCTTCCGCGATTTTGACGAAGGGACGCTGATAATTTATACTCCGGCTATACCTAAAGATTCGGTTATACTTAACTTCTTTAAAAATAAGGGCTTTACATTATATAAGCGCTCGCAGGTATTGGGGCTTATCAGCAAAGGTAAATACACCATAGCCGTTGCGGGTACCCATGGCAAAACCACCACATCAAGCATGGTGGCGCATATACTTAAAGATTCTGGCAAAGATTGCTCGGCGTTTTTAGGCGGGATATCATCCAACTACCAAACTAATGTGCTGTTTGGCGATAACGATATTGTTGTGGTTGAGGCTGATGAATACGACAGATCATTCCTCACCCTGCACCCGGATATCGCCATTATAACATCAATGGATGCCGATCATTTGGATATTTACGGCGATCACGCGCAGTTAACAGAATCTTTCCGGTTGTTCGCTTCGCAGTTAAAGCAGGGTGGCACACTGATACATTATAAAGACTTGCCGCTTGACGGTGGGCTAACCTACAGTATAGATAGCAACGCCGATGCACGTGCGGTTAATATACGTGTTGAGGGTGGCGACTTTTACTTTGACTTTAACAACGCGGCCATTACTATAGCCAATATTAAACTGGGTATTGCCGGTTTGCACAATATAGCAAATGCAACAGCGGCCATTGAAGCGGCGCTGTTGGTTGGTGTGCTTGCTGACGATATAAAAAAGGCTCTGGAAACATTCCGCGGGGTTAAACGCAGGTTTGAATATATATTAAAAAGCGATCAGCATATTTTTATTGACGATTACGCACATCATCCCGAAGAGTTGAAAGCAGCTATTTCATCAGTAAAACGTCTGTATCCAAATAAAAAACTCACAACAATTTTTCAACCGCATTTATATACCCGTACCCGCGATTTTGCTGATGGCTTTGCCGAAGCTTTAGATATGAGCGACGAGCTGTTAATGCTGGACATTTACCCGGCGCGTGAACTGCCTATTGAGGGCGTAAACTCGGATATGATAATGCAGCGTATGCAAAGCCTGAATAAGCATAAATACAGTATGCAGGAAGCTGTTGAAAAAGTAAGAAAAGAACAACCCGAATTGCTGCTTACAGTAGGTGCGGGCGATATAGATACAATGGTGCAACCATTAAAACAAGCGTTACAGCATGTGGAATAAAAGACTTTGGCGCAACATTTTTATAGGATTTTCCTGGCTGCTTAGCCTGGGTGGCCTGGTTGTGCTGATGAGTTTTATCGAGATAAAAAAAGCGGGCGTGGTTTGTAAGGCCGTAAAGGTTTACATTCCGGGTAGCCAGTTGTTTATTGATAAAGAGGAGGTAGATCATATTTTGCAGTTGGGTAACTACCGGCTTGTAGGTATCAGGATGGATCATATTGATACACATGATCTGGAAAATACGCTTAAAGCCAATCCGTTTGTAGAATATGCCAAGGTTTACAGCGATATGGACGGCACCTTGATGATAGAGATCAGTCAGCGCCAGCCAATTGCGCGCATGCTGAACCGTTTTGATCAGGACTTTTATATAGATCAGCACGGTTTAAAACTGCCTCTATCGCCCAATTTTACCGCGCGTGTACTGGCCGTTAACGGATTTATTGAAGAACCATTTGGTGGCCGGGTAGATACGTTGCATACGCAACTGGCTCGTGATGTTTTTAAAACTGTTAGTTATATCCACAACGATCCGCTTTGGGATGCCCAGATAGCACAGGTATATGTTAACGCCGACCAGGAAATTGAGCTGATACCCCGCGTGGGCAGTCAACGGATCTTATTAGGCAACGCCGACTCGTTAGATGTGAAGTTTAAAAACCTGCTGGGCTTTTACAAACAAGCTTTACCAAAAGTGGGCTGGGCGGCTTATAAAACAATCAATATAAAATACACCAACCAGGTTATTGGTATAAAAAATACAAAAGCCGACTCATTAAATGCAGTAACACCTGTAGTTACAGATTCGGCTACATTAAAAAAAGATACATCTCAAATAATGCATTAATATGGATAAAAGTTCAACTCAGGAAAAAAGTTCGCCCATTGTAGTAGGGTTAGACATCGGGACTACCAAAATATGCGCAATAGTTGGTCGCCGAAGCAAGAACGGTAAAATTGAAGTGTTGGGTGTCGGCAAAGCCGAATCAGCCGGGGTAACGCGCGGTGTGGTATCCAACATTGACAAAACGGTACAGGGCATTGCACAAGCGGTTGATATTGCAGGCACGCAATCAAACGTAGAGATACGTGTGGTAAACGTGGGCATTGCAGGGCAGCACATAAAAAGCTTGCAGCACAGGGGCCTAATTACCCGTCGCGATCTTCAATCAGAAATTGGCCGCAAGGACATTGATAAACTGATCGAAGATATGTACAACCTGGTAATGCCTCCGGGTGAGGAGATCATCCATGTGTTGCCGCAGGAGTTTACTGTCGACGGTGAACCGGGGATAAAAGATCCTATCGGCATGTCAGGAGTACGTTTAGAGGCCAATTTTCATATAATAGCGGGCCAGGTCACAGCAATAAAAAACATAGTTAAATGCGTTAATAAGGCGCATTTGGAAAGTCAGGAACTGATATTGGAGCCACTGGCTTCATCTGAGTCAGTTTTAAGCGACGAAGAAAAAGAAGCCGGTGTGGTACTGGTGGATATTGGTGGTGGTACTACCGATGTCGCCATCTTCCACGAAGGCATCATCCGCCACACAGCGGTAATACCTTTCGGTGGTAACAGCGTTACGGAGGATATCCGCGAAGGCTGTTCAGTAATGCGCAACATAGCAGAGCAGCTTAAGGTGCGCTTCGGTTCTGCATTAGCCGAAGAAAACCGCGAGAACGAGATTGTATGCGTACCGGGCTTGCGCGGCCGCGAACCTAAAGAGATCTCCGTTAAAAACCTTGCGTTTGTTATCCAGGCGCGTATGGAGGAGATAGTTGAGCATGTATATTATGAGATAAAATCATCCGGTTATGAAAAGAAACTGATAGCCGGCATTGTTATAACCGGCGGTGGCGCGCAATTAAAGCATTTACCACAGTTAGTTGAGTTTGTTACCGGCTTAGATTGTCGCGTTGGTTACCCTAATGAGCATTTGGCAAAAAATGAGATGTTGCCTAAAAATGTTTATGAGGAAATGCAAAGCCCAACGTTTGCAACAGGTATAGGTCTGCTGATAAAAGGCATACAAAAAATGGAATACGATGGCTTAACTGCTCCGCAGGTTGAGGCACGTACAGAAAAACAAAAATATACCGATGACCGCAAGTTTGGTTTGTTGGGTAAGATATTAGAGAGCGGAAAGAAGTTTATTAAAGATGATATAAAGGACGAAGACTTTTTGAAATAGGGTAATTTTCAACAAGCGTTTAACTTTTCCACATTATAGACAATTGTGGAAAAAGCTTGTGGAAAAAGTTATATTATTACAATGGTTTAATCTAATAGATCGTCAAATACCAAGTAGCTGAAAAACAAGGATTATGCAATTTGAGATGTTAAAAGAAAAATCGTCAATCATCAAAGTTATTGGTGTTGGCGGTGGTGGTGGCAACGCGGTTAACCACATGTACAAGCAAGGCATTACAGGTGTCGACTTTATTATATGTAATACCGATGCACAGGCGCTTGAGCTAAGCCCCATCCCAAACAAGGTGCAATTGGGTGCAAGTTTAACCGAAGGCATGGGCGCAGGCTCTATCCCCGAAGTTGGCAAAAACTCGGCTATTGAAAATATTGATGATATAAAGCAGATGCTGGGCACCAACACCCGCATGCTTTTTATAACCGCCGGGATGGGTGGTGGTACTGGTACAGGCGCAAGCCCTATTATTGCCAAAGCCGCCCGCGAACTGGATATTTTAACGGTTGGGATTATAACCACGCCATTTTCTTTTGAAGGCAAGCGTCGCCGCATGCAGGCCGAAGAAGGTATGGAAGAGTTTAAAAAATATGTAGACTCTTACCTGGTAATATCAAACGACAGGCTGCGCCAGATATTTGGCAACCTTACATTAGGTTCTGCATTTGCACAGGCTGATAATATATTGACCACAGCCGCCAAAGGCATTGCGGAGATAATCACACTGCCCGGCTATATAAACGTCGACTTTAAAGATGTGCGCACTGTAATGAAAGACAGTGGTGTATCTATAATGGGCAGTTGCGCCGCCGAAGGTGAGAACCGCGCGCTTAAAGCTGTTGAAGGTGCGTTGGCATCGCCGTTATTGAAGGATAATGAGATAGAAGGTGCACGGTATATATTGCTTAATATCAGTTCGGGTGAAAAAGAAGTTACCATGGACGAGGTAAGCATTATCACCGATTATATACAGGAGGAAGCAGGTTTATCTGCAGATCTGATTTGGGGTAACTGCCGTGATGAGAGTTTGGGTGATAAACTATCCGTTACTATAATTGCTACCGGTTTCCAAACTAAAGACGAACGCGAGAAAGAACACAACAGTAAAAAGGTTGTATCTATGCTGGTGCCTGATGCGCCATTGGTTAGACCGGTTAACGAGTTTATAACCCCGGTTACTGAAGCTCCTGCAACTGCGCTGTACTTAAAGAACCAAAAAGAGGAGCAGCCACAAACCGGCTTGTTTGACCTTTTTGCCAAACCGCAGGCAGCAACAACTGAGGAAGATACTGACATTGTAAAGTACAATCTGCAAGAAGAGGAGCCGGTTGCGCAGGCCGCTGAAAGTGATGTGCCTGAGTTTACTTTTAAACTGTCAGAACCAACTGCGTTGCTAGATATGCAGATTGAAGATATTGAGGAAGAGGAAGAAGAACAGGTGCAAGAAGAAGTAGCACCTATAGCACTTAAAGGGGCCGACGACAACAAAACCGACGAATCTATTGAAGAACAGCTGCGTAAATCTCGCGAGCGGATTATGCGCCTTAAGGACCTGAGTATGAAACTGCGAAGCGGCAACATTCAGGAGATGGAAAATGTACCGGCCTACAAGCGCAAGGAAATAGCTTTGCAAGAGCCGCCTGCCTCTAACGAGACACAAGTATCAAGGTTCTCATTGCTTCC
>CAMLFI010000149.1 GCA_946479225.1 uncultured Mucilaginibacter sp.
TCCCTACTATGGATAAAGCCCTTGGCCGCGAACTGCAAAAAGTATTGACCAAACTGGGTATGGAGTTTTACCTGGGCCATAAAGTTACAGGCGCTACCGTAAAAGGTAAAGAGGTTACTGTAACATTTGATTCTCCGCAAGGCGAAAAGAAAGAACTGAAAGGCGATTATTGCCTGGTGGCTGTTGGGCGTGTAGCTTATACAGATAGCCTTGGTTTAGATAAGATCGGCATCACTGTTGAAGAACGTGGCCGCAAAATAACCGTTAACGACCATATGGAAACCAGCGTTAAAGGTGTTTATGCTATTGGCGATGTAGTGCGCGGTGCCATGCTGGCTCACAAAGCTGAAGACGAAGGTACTTATGTAGCTGAAACTATTGCCGGCCAAAAACCACACATTAACTATAACCTGATACCGGGTGTTGTTTATACCTGGCCCGAAGTTGCGGCCGTTGGTCAAACCGAGGAGCAGTTAAAAGCAGCAGGTGTTAAATATAAAGCAGGGTCGTTCCCGTTCAAAGCGAGCGGCAGGGCAGTAGCCAGTGGTGATATGGATGGTTTTGTAAAGGTGTTGGCTGATGAAGCTACTGATGAGATATTAGGTGTACACATGATAGGTCCGCGTGCTGCAGATATGATAGCCGAGGCAGTTTGCGCAATGGAGTTCCGTGCGAGTGCGGAGGACGTTACCCGCATGAGCCATGCCCACCCAACCTACACCGAAGCCATGCGCGAAGCCTGTTTAGCAGCTACTGCCAACAGGCCGATACATATATAAATTTCGGATTTCGGATTTTCGATTTCGAATTTTTTGATTTAAAGAGAAGAGCCTTTCCTATTGGAGAGGCTTTTCTGTTGTATGAGGTTTTTGTGATGGCAGGCGAATTTTACTCCTAATCTTGCCTTGTCAGTGATGGTGGTCATATTTTAAGTTGTTGATAATCATTACCCCTAAAATATTATTCAATGATTTTTGTAATAGCTCAATCAAAAAACAAAAAACAGCATAACATAATGTTTAGATATCTGTAATTGTTTTTAGCACCAATAACAATCAATATGGATCATTCAAAAATGGATCACAGCAAAATGCATCATGATGGTAACGGGCACATGGGTATGTCAGAGCACGATCATCATGCAATGATGATCGCCGATTTTAAAAAGCGTTTTTATGTTGTATTGGTCTTAACAATTCCAATCATGTTGTTGTCCCTGCAAATTCAGCAGTGGCTGCAGGTTGATTTAAGCTTTACAGGATCGCATTACGTGCTTTTTGCATTAGCTTCCGTTGTGTTTATTTATGGCGGATGGCCGTTTTTAACAGGATTGGCAGATGAAGTGAAATCGAAAAACCCGGGCATGATGTTCCTGATTGGTTTTGCCATTACCGTTGCCTACAGTTACAGCGTTGCCGTGGTTTTTGGCCTGAAAGGCATGGATTTCTTTTGGGAACTGGCCACACTGATCCTTATTATGCTATTGGGCCACTGGATAGAGATGCACTCTGTAATGGGCGCATCTAACGAGTTGGAATTACTGGTTAAGCTTATGCCGGCTGATGCACATATGGTAATGGGAGACATGATCCACGAGGTTAAGACCGACACCTTGAAGCAGAATGATATCATCCTGGTTAAGCCGGGCGAAAAAGTCGCAGCTGACGGGATTATATTGGAAGGGGAGAGCTACCTCAATGAATCAATGCTTACCGGCGAATCAAAGCCTGTACAAAAAACAAAAGGCGATAAGGTGATAGCCGGTTCTATCAATGGAAATGGTTCTTTCAAAGTAACCGTATCACACGCCGCTCAAGATTCCTACTTATCACGGGTTGTCAAACTGATTGATGATGCACAAAAATCAAAGTCTCAAACACAGCTTTTGGCAGACAAGGCGGCTAAATGGTTAACAATAATCGCTTTGATAACGGGTATCGGCACCTTTCTGTACTGGTATTTAACAGGCCAAACCCTGGCGTTCGCAATGGAAAGAATGGTTACTGTGATCGTTATCTGCTGTCCGCACGCGCTTGGGTTGGCAGTGCCGCTGGTAGTAGCCAAGTCAACCGCATTATCAGCAAAACATGGCTTGCTGATCAAAAACCGTACAGCTTTTGAAAATTCTAGAAAGATAACAACTGTGGTATTTGATAAAACAGGCACACTTACCGTTGGCAAATTTGAGGTATCGAAAATAGTCGCTTTACGTAATAGCATCGATGAAAATGAGTTGATTCGATTGGCATCTGCTTTAGAACAAAAATCAGAGCATCCTATCGCTACAGGCATATTGCAAAAAGCAAAAGACCTGAATTTAACCGTCCCGTCGGCCGACAATTTTAAAGCCATTACCGGTCAGGGGGTTGAAGCGACTGTTACAGGGAAAACTATAAGAGTGGTCAGTCCCGGTTATTTAAAGGAAAATAAAATACCAATGCCGGACGGGTTTACAGCCGATGAAAGAGAAACAGTTGTTTTTGTGTTGGTTGAAGGCGAACTGGCCGGATACATTGCATTATCTGATGAATTGCGCGCGGAATCATCGGAGGCCATTCGCATATTGAAGGCCGAGAATATAAAATCGGTGCTGCTTACAGGCGATAACTCAAAAGTTGCTGAAAGCGTTAGTAAAGCACTTGCGATGGATAGTTTTATAGCCGAGGTATTGCCCCATCAAAAATTAGAGAGGATCAAAGAACTACAAAATCAGGGCGAATTTGTGGCGATGACCGGCGATGGCGTAAACGACGCGCCTGCATTGGCCCAGGCCGATATTGGTATAGCGGTTGGTTCAGGTAGCGATATTGCTGCTGAGACCGCCGGTATAGTTTTAGTAAATAGCAATCCTAAAGATGTTGTAAACCTTATTTTATTTGGTAAGGCTACCTACCGAAAGATGATACAAAACCTAGCCTGGGCAACGGGTTATAACCTGGTTGCTTTGCCTTTAGCTGCGGGGGTGTTGCATCATCAAGGAATAATGTTAAGCCCGGCGGCCGGTGCGGTATTAATGACCGTTAGCACAGTGGTGGTGGCTATTAACGCCAGCCTGCTGAAAGTACATAATACTACTTCTTAGCAAATGCACTTGCTATCGTATTCAGCTCTTTTACAGCTGGCGTAGACTTACCATTAGTTATAACTATCCTATACTTAAAAGTAACCGATTCTCCCTTTTGCAGTACCAGGTTTTTAGCCGATTTACCATTGGTAAAGATCTTTTCCCCAAGTGGATTAGCGGCAAATAAACCATAGCCACGTGCATGCCAAAAAGTAGGATAGTTAGGGTTTTTAGGATGGTCTATAATTGATACGCTTATAGAGTCGCTACCCATCTTACCAAACACCTTACACCATTCGCCGCGTGTGCTCCAGGCATCATCGCCCATTTTGCCGGCACTGGTTAAATAGTCGCCATTCGGTGTTTTATCCGTGCCTGCTTTTACGGTTGTTACTATTCCCCTGTCATCTGTAAACTTCTGGTCTACTTTACTCGGGATCTCCAACGCATGCGCCAGGCGAATACCGAGCATACCATCCTTCGCATCGTTAAATTTAGCTTCCATATTGGCGGTAAGGGTGGTAATACGGTCAATAACGCGTTGATTAGTATCACCACTAAATTCATACCGGGTGGTTTCTTCCAGTATCACCCCTTTGGCCTGATTGGTCCAATTGGCATGGTAGGCTATAACGCCGGTTGTTCCACTTTTAGTTTCCAGTATCTTGTCAGTACGGATCCAGCCGTATTGATTTTTCTTAGCTGCAGGAATGGCATAGCTGTTGTTCCAAAAATCCAACCCATTAAGATTCTCATAATTAAGCCACAGGCCAATGTGATGAGGGTGATCTGTAGGATCGCCGGGCTGCGGATTCAATGGAAAGCCGCGTGTTACGGCTGTACCATTAGCGGCAATCAGTGGGTATAACACAGACTTCTCCAACGTATCCGGATATAAAAAGCTGGTAAAGGCCTTGCCACCTATCAACACATCTATCTTTTTGTCTTTGGCCGATTGTACAACGCTTACCTGTTGTTGCGCCATTGCCACCGTAGATAAAGCGCTTAAGGCGAATGCCAGGCCAGTTATTCTAATCCTGTTCATATTAATACTTAAACACCTTACCATTGACCATTACTTCCTGGTTCCTCTCATCAAAGGTTGCTTTAGCTCCGGTATGTGCAGCGGCGGTAGTCATTATATTGGCAATTGAATGCGCATAACCTGCCTCAACAGGCGCGTTTGGTGTTTTACGACTACGCACACATTCCATCCAATTACGTACGTGTGCAGATGTTAACGCATCGCCGCCGGTGTTGGCACTTGCCACCACTTTTTCAGTACTTGCTAGTGTCACCTCAGGCAATAAAAATGGCTTCATGTTCATAGCTGATGCAAACCTTTGCGTCAACCCTCCTTTTGGCGATATTTTGTTAGTATCCAGGTTTAGTTCGCCACCGTTTGAATAGTAGATCTCGGTTGGGTTTTCGGTGCCGTTATGCATACGCGACTGGAATGATACCTGGAAACCGGTTGTAAGGTCATCAGCCGGGCCATAATCAAATGCCGCAGTAATAGTATCCCAGTTTCGTCTGCCGTCTTTCCATTGGTAAATACCACCATTAGCGGTTACGCTGCGCGGATGTTTCAAACCGGTAAACCAATGTACCGTGTCAATCTGATGACTCATCCATTGACCAGGCAATCCTGATGAGTATGGCCAGAATAAACGGTATTCTAAATATATTCTTGGGTCAAACTTCTCAAACGGACGGTTTCCTAAAAATCTTTTCCAATCAATATCTTCCTCCTTTAGCTGCGCCACCAGTTCAGGTCTGCGCCAGCGGCCCGGCTGATTTACATTCCAGGCGAGCTCAACCATAGTGATGGCTCCAAATTTGCCTGATCGTATAAAATCATTAGCTGCATGATAATTGGTACCGCTACGCCTTTGCGATCCTATTTGTACTATACGGTCCGAAGCCTTGATAACTTTCAAAGCTTCCCGGTTGTCTGCCATGGTTTCGGCAAAGGGTTTTTCGCAATACACGTCGCATCCGGCCCGCACCGCTTCAATGGCATGCCTTGCGTGTTGGAAATCGGCGGTACTCACAAATACGGCATCAACCAGTTTTTTGCTATACATTTCTTCATTGTTACGGCAGGCTTCAATGTCATGACCCATTTTTTGCTTCCAGGTTGCCGCGCCTTCTTCGCGGCGTTTGCTCCATATGTCTGATACGGCCACAATATCAAAGTTCAACTCTTTATAGTGATTCATAAAACAAGGCATGTGAGCGCCTTTGTGCCTGTCTGAATAGCCTACTACGCCCACGCGCACCCTATCATTAGCGCCGATTATGCGTTTGTAACTGGCTGCGCTCCAGGCGGTTTTGCTAACCAGCAGCCCGCCGGTGGCTATTGACGCTTGTTTTATGAATTTACGACGCGATTCTTCCATAACTTATTGATATTTAGTTTGATACGTTTAATTGGTTTTATGGGGTTTGCCGCTTTAGGATTGCGGCTCATGTCCCGATTTAAAAGTACGAACTTTACCCATATATGTGCAAGCAATTGCTGCTTGTTTCGTCTCACACGTTTGCGGAACAAATGGAACAAAGCGGAACAATCGGTTTAGTAAGTAATTGTTAATTAGCAGTTTATATTTTTAAGCGGAACAAAGTGAAACAACTTATTCGTCAGGAAAAGTAGCTGTGGGATGGGGCTAATTAATTGATTATCAGTATAGCTGCAAAACAGGCTGTTTTTGCTCCGGTAGCGGAACAAGATTTAGGTGGGTTTTTTGGAGGGTCCATAGTCCATAGTCGATGGTCCATAGACCATGGATGTTTGATAGCCCTACTTACGTTTTACTATCGACCATGGTCCATGGACTATCGACTAAACCCATCAAACTTGATCAAAACTCGCACGTTCTTGCACGTTTTGGTGATGTTCTGCGATGAAAAGTTTTTTTAACTATGTTTGTTTGATGCCGGCACACACGCCTCATTTATAGATCTTAGTGAAACTCCTTCTTGTTGCCATTTTTACCCGGGGGTGATGGCCGAACCCATTTTGGCCGCTGTGTACTGTTCCAAAAAATATAAAGCCTTAAAAAAACGTAAAATCCAATGACGGTGTTAATATGTTGTTAATGAGCGATTTAAGATTTTACCCCGAAACAGTTTGGAACACTTTGAAACTACTTATAAGTCAGTAAAATTAGCTGTAAATGTATATTAACTAATTGATTATGAGCATCTTGAAGCACAATAAGGTTTTTATCCCTTTTTGGAACAGTTTGGAACAGCCGTTTTTTTCCCTCTTTCGCCCTTATTGACGATAATACTAAGCATCTTCGGAAGAAATAATAAGCGGATCAAAGTTCCCCTCTTGAGAGTAATAGCCCATTATTAGACATAAATAATTTGTATATTTATGATAATGAAT
>CAMLFI010000150.1 GCA_946479225.1 uncultured Mucilaginibacter sp.
TACCATTGCCGATAACGTAGGTGATAACGTAGGTGACGTTGCAGGTATGGGTGCGGATTTGTTCGGCTCATACGTAGCGACAATGCTGGCTACAATGGTATTAGGGCGCGAGATCGTATCGCATGATAATATGGGTGGCATCGCTCCTGTATTGTTACCAATGGTAATAGCAGGTTTAGGTTTGGTATTTTCTATAGTTGGCGCTGCTTTCGTTCGCATTAAAAACGAAACGGACAGCGTACAAAACGCGTTGAATATAGGCAACTGGGCATCAATAGTTTTAACAGCTATAGCTACTTATTTTGTGGTACAGTGGATGTTGCCTAACGACGTTATGCATTTAACACGTGATCTGGATGCAAGCGGCAATATAAAAGCCGGTGCATTGGTATTCACTAAAAACGGCGTGTTCGGTTCTATTGTGGTGGGTTTGATAGTAGGTACTTTAATGTCTATCATCACCGAATACTATACCGCTATGGGTAAACGCCCGGTGTTAAGCATTATCAAACAATCATCAACCGGCCACGCAACCAATATAATTGGCGGTTTGGCTATAGGTATGGAATCAACCGTGTTGCCTATCCTTGTATTAGCAGCAGGTATATACGGCTCTTACCATTTCGCCGGATTATACGGTGTGGCTATAGCTGCAGCAGGTATGATGGCTACAACTGCTATGCAATTAGCAATTGATGCTTTCGGGCCGATTGCTGACAATGCCGGTGGTATTGCCGAAATGAGCCAGTTACCTCCCGAAGTTCGTCATCGTACAGATAACCTGGATGCTGTTGGTAACACTACCGCTGCAACAGGTAAAGGTTTCGCTATTGCTTCGGCTGCGTTAACCTCATTGGCTTTGTTTGCTGCTTTTGTAGGCGTTGCAGGTATTGAGCATATTGATATTTACAAGGCTGATGTTTTAGCCGGTTTATTTGTGGGAGGTATGATACCTTTCATCTTCTCTGCGCTTTGTATCTCGGCTGTAGGTCGCGCGGCAATGGCAATGGTTGAAGAAGTTCGCCGCCAGTTCCGCGAAATACCGGGCATTATGGAGTACAAAGCTAAACCTGAGTACGAGAAATGCGTGGCTATCTCTACCAAAGCTTCTATCCGCGAGATGGTTGCTCCGGGCCTTATAGCCTTGATCACTCCTATCATTATTGGTTTTGCCTTTGGTCCGGAAGTATTGGGTGGTTTGTTAGCAGGTGTAACGGTATCAGGCGTGTTAATGGGTATTTTCCAAAGCAACGCTGGTGGCGCATGGGACAATGCTAAAAAATCATTCGAGAAAGGTGTTGAGATAAACGGCGAGATGCACTACAAAAAATCAGAACCGCACAAAGCATCAGTAACAGGCGATACTGTGGGTGATCCGTTCAAAGATACATCAGGCCCGTCAATGAATATTTTGATCAAACTGATGTCTATCGTGTCATTAGTTATCGCGCCGCATTTGAATGCCAATAAAGCTACTGTAGCAATGGCGAAGCATCAGCTTAACAAACCGGTGGTTACCGCGCATGTAATTAAAATCGACAAAAAAATATAATACAAACAATATAAAAGAGAGAGGAATTCATTGATTTGGATTCCTCTTTTGCATTAATGAGATATCTGTTTGAGCGGATACTTTTTTAATGAAAATTAAGTATGTTTGAGATACATTAACTGACTTTTTATTTAAACATGAAACTATTTATTAAGAAACCACTTGCGCAATTAATGGCCGCTTCTAAGGAGGGGGAAAAAACATTAAAGCGCACACTCGGTGTAGGCTCGCTTATCGCCCTGGGTATTGGTGCTATTATTGGTGCCGGTATTTTCGTTCGAACGGCAGCGGCAGCAGGCCAGCACGCAGGCCCGGCAGTTACCATCTCTTTTTTAATTGCAGCAGCAGGTTGTGCGCTGGCCGGACTTTGCTACGCTGAGTTTGCCAGTATGATCCCTATTGCCGGCTCGGCCTACACTTACTCATATGCTACTATGGGCGAGTTTATTGCCTGGATAATAGGGTGGGACCTTGTATTAGAATATGCTTTAGGTGCTGCTACTGTAGCTATCGGCTGGTCGCAGTATTTTAATACGTTTCTGGAGACATTCTTTAACGTCCATATACCCTTCGCGCTCTCGCATTCACCTTTTGAGGTGTCAACCACTACCACGGGTATGTATGCCAGCGAACTGGGTACCCGCGGAATTGTGAATTTACCGGCTATTTTCATTTTGTTAATGCTTACTTTACTGTTAATAAAAGGCACAGCAGAGTCGGCAGCGGTAAACAACGTTATTGTAATTGTAAAGGTAGCCATCGTGCTAATGATCATTGGTTTAGGTTGGAGCTTTATTAATCCGGCTAACCATACACCCTATATGATACCGGCTGATGCAGGTACTGTTAAAACAAATACCGGCATAGTTAATTATGCTGATACCTTTAACCATGGCTGGCTCGGAATATTACGCGGTGCGAGTGTTGTGTTTTTTGCCTTTATAGGGTTTGATGCTGTGTCTACGGCGGCCCAGGAAGCAAAAAATCCGCAAAAAGATATGCCAAAGGGTATTTTGATCTCATTAGCGTTTTGTACCCTGCTTTATGTACTGTTTTCGCACGTTTTAACCGGATTGGTATCTTATAAAGACTTTTTGGTTCAAGGCAAGGAGTCTTCTGTTACCTACGCTATACAGACTGCCATGCATGGTTATGGCTGGTTAGGTAAACTGGTTACGGTAGCTATTTTGGCGGGATTCTCGTCGGTTATCCTGGTGATGCTGCTTGGACAAACCCGCGTGTTCTATACCATGAGTATTGACGGTTTAATTCCACCTGTGTTTTCTAAATTACACCCTAAGTTCAGAACACCTTATAAATCTCAATGGTTGTTTTTTGTGATGGTTTCTATATTTGCAGGCTTTATACCGGATAGTATTGTTGGCGATATGGTGAGCATAGGTACATTATTTGCCTTTGTGTTGGTATGTATTGGCATTTTTATTCTGCGTAGAACTGATCCTACTATTGTTCGTCCTTTTAAAACGCCGTTGTATTATATTGTTTGCCCATTAGGAGCATTGATATGTTTAGCGATGATGGGTAGCGAGGGCTTAGATAACTGGCTACGTTTATTTATCTGGATGGCTATAGGTTTTATTATTTATTTTGGATACTCCATCAAGCGCTCACATGTACGCCATGGAAAAGTTGACGCAGCCATTGATCCGCCGAATCCTAAATTTGTAGAATAATATTTCTCTTAAAAAGGCTCCCGGTTTATCGGGAGCCTTTCTTGTCTAATTACTGTATATTTAATTGAAACAATTGCTATATGGAGTCATTCGCTTTAGATTTTAGAGAGATACTTTCCGTCACCATGATCCTGTTTGCTATAATTGATATTATAGGCTCCGTACCGGTAATTATTGAAATGAGGCAGCGCGCAGGGCATGTTGAGTCAGAAAAAGCAAGCGTGGCGGTATTGGTACTCATGATTGCCTTTCTGCTGGTAGGCGAGAAGATGTTGGATATCATTGGCCTTGATGTAGCATCGTTCGCTATAGCCGGTTCGTTGGTTATATTTATAATTGCTATGGAAATGATACTGGGTATCCATCTTTTCAAAGCAAATGAAAACATGCCATCTACATTGTCTATAGTTCCGTTGGCTTTTCCGCTGATTGCCGGCGCAGGCACCATGACCACGCTGCTCTCCCTTAAATCACAGTACGAAACTCAGAATATTATCGCCGCTATTGTTATCAACACGCTGTTTGTATACCTGGTGCTCAAAAATGTTAAGTGGATAGAAAGACTGCTTGGTGTCGGCGGTATCGAAATTTTACGAAAAGCTTTTGGGGTTATTCTGTTGGCTATCGCTATTAAGTTGTTTAGGAATAATACGGGATTGTAGAAAGAGTCAAGAGTTAAGAATCAAGAGCCAAGAGTAAGATTGTCTTGATTCTTGGCTCTTGATTCTTGACTCTAAAACCTACTCTGTCCTCAAACTCTTCACGGGATTAGCCAGCGCAGCTTTCATGGTTTGCAGTGCTATCAATACGGTTGTTATAATTAGCAACGACAATACTGATATGCCAAACGGCAATGCGTTTAAAGGTATTTTATGGGCATAACCATCAAGCCAGCTACTCATCATCCAGTAAGCCAGCGGGCACGAGATAAGTCCGGCCAACGCGACAACGCTCAAAAAATCTTTTAAAAACAACAGGATTATATTGCTGATTGAGGAGCCCAACACCTTACGTATGCCAATTTCACGGACACGTTTTTGAATACTAAGTGATATTAGCCCTAATACACCAAGTAACACAATAACAATGGCCAAGCCGGTAGCCAGGTACGATGCCTTTTTTAATTGTAATTCTGTTTTATAGAGCTTAGCTAATGCGTCATCCATAAAATTGTACTCAAACGGTGCGCCGGGTAACAACTCGGCCCACTTTTTTTGCAGGGTTGTAATATTTGCCTGTGTGTTGCCGGGCTTAAGCTTTATTGAAAAGTAACGGTATAGGTTGTTCTGATTAACGTTCATAAACGTCATAGGCATTACCGCGCCTGTCATAGGGCCAAACTGGAAATCGGCCACCACACCGCAAATGGTAAACGAAGGATTAAATGGCGTACTAAATTGTTTACCAATTGCATCCTTAGGCAATTTAAAGCCCAGCGCTTTTGATTGTGCCTCATTGATCACCACCAAAGCAGAGTCTGATTGTACATATTCCGGTTTAAAGAACTCACCGGCTTTTAGGGGTATGTTATAGGTTTTAGCGTACTGGTTATCGCTTATCATTAATTGGGCAGCAAAGGCCTGTTCAACATTGTCGCCGACCTTAAAAGCGCGTATTTGGCCGCTGTTGTTTCCGTCAGGGATCTCCCATGACAATGACACTGACTCAACCTGGTTTAATTGCGCCAACTGAGAACGGATATGCTGCATTTTCTGCACGCCCGCCCTCGACCAATTGCGTGGTAACTGGGCGTACACCACATACTCTTTATCAAAACCCAGGTTTTTGCCAAAGAAAAGATCGATTTGCTTTGAAATAACTATAGCGGCTATCAATGCAACTGCCGCAGTGGTAAACTGAAACATGATCAATGTCTTTCTGAAAAATACATTGTCTTTCACCCGGTCGCGCTTACCTTTTAACGAATCGATAGATTTTAGCGATGATAATACCATAGCAGGGTACAACCCTGCTATCAACCCTATTACCAATGCAAACAATATTAGACCCAGGTAAAAATAATAGGGAAAGGATAATACCCCCGTCATTTCGGTAGCCAAAAGATCTGCAAAAAAGGGTTCTGCCAGCACGTAAATACCGGGTGCCAATAGTGTTGCAATTAATACCATCAGTATTGACTCCGCTAAAAACTGACCGATAAGCTGCTGCCTTAAGCCACCCAAAACCTTACGGATACCCATTTCTTTCATCCGCTCTGATGAGCGGCTGATACAAATATTTACAAAGTTGATAACCGCCATCAACAAAATAAATAACGCGATGCAGGTGAGCGTAAAAAGCGTTTTTTTAACCATAGGATCCTGCTGGTAGAAGGACTGGAGGTTAACCAGGTATGGGCTAAGATTTGCTGCAATTTGTGGAGGCGCGTTTGCTTTAATAAGAGTTTTCATGGGGCCTACAAGATCTTGTGGCTTAACACCTTCTTTCAATTCTACCAAACCAACAATTCCTATGTTGGCCCAGTTATCAAGGTCGCGGCCCAAAAACTTTACAGCTGCCGCAGGTAAAAAGAAGGTGCTGTTACTTTGCTCAATCACATTCGTTACCGAGTTTTTGCGGTATTTGGCCAGTACCCCGGTAACCACAAAATCGTGCTTATCGCCTTTAAAGCTTTCTATAGTAAGCGTCTGGCCAACGCAATCTGTTGTGCCAAAATATTTTATCGCCTTTTCAGCATTAATTACTACAGAAAAAGGATCATTTAACGCGGTGGCCGCATCACCATGCAACAGCTTAAAGCCATACATGTTTATAAATGAGCTATCACCAACCTGCAGGCTTTCGCGGAAAGCCTTATTTCCTTTTGAGACATTAGAGGTAACTCCGTCCCAATGGTAATAATTGGCAATAAGGTGCGGGTAGTTTTGCTTTAACGCTTGCGGTAAGCCAGCAGGCGTTGCAAAATCATAACCAAGACCTGCCTTTTTCCAACTGCTTTTTATGATGAACTGGTTGTCGGCATTTTTCAACTCGCTGTTAACGGTTGATTCCTGCCATACATACACTGCTATAACCAATGTAAAGCTAATGCCTATTGAAAGGCCAAAAATATTAATGAGCGAGAAAAGTTTATGTTTCCAGATATTTCGCCAGGCAACTATGAGGTAATTTTGCAGCATGCGGTAAGGATTATTTATCAGCTAAAGTAAACCCTAACTTGCAGGAAGTAAAAAGATTAACATTTTTTAAC
>CAMLFI010000151.1 GCA_946479225.1 uncultured Mucilaginibacter sp.
GATTACCAACAACCTCTACCCTTTTGCCCGACATCTTACCAAACATGCGGAACACGTTCAGCACCGGTTTATCTACACCATTAGTAGCCAAATCACGGAAACCATAGAACCAGGGTTGATCTTCAAACTCAAAGGCCCAGGTAACCGCTCCTTTAAAGTTAATGCCTATCTGGTCGGCCAGTGCATATTTGCGCGCGAAAGAGGCTGCCGTATAGCTTGGATACATGGTACCATTACGATAAGCGTTCTGCGGACTGGTAACCATACCGCAAGCCGCGCAACCTTCCGGGTCAGACTCGCCAATCATGATAGGCAAATTTTTAAGGGTTGGGAATGATGCTACTATATTGAAGCCTTTCTGAATATCTCTCATTTGCGTACCCACATTCATACGTACTACGCCATTAACCAAAGTTGGCGCACCCTTAGCGTGAAAGGAGATCAGATCAATAGGCGTGCCCACCTTACCCGTAACATAGTTTGTGCCCGATACGCAATGCGTTAAAAAATCCGTCAAAAACTTAGAGCCACCATTGCCGCCTGTGCCGGCGACATCAGCCCCGCCGATGCGGGCGGTTGGTAGAGCGCGTTTAACGGCATCGGCTGTGTAATCGTATAACTTAAAAAACTCTTCGGGGGTACCTTTCCAGTAACCGATGTTGGGCTCGTTCCAGAGTTCCCAGTACCAGCTTTCCACTTCGGCCTTGCCATAACGACTAACCGAATGTTTAACCCACTGGTATACCAACTCGGCCCACTTGTTATAATCCTTCGGCGGGTAGGCCCAGCCGGTGTAAATAGATTCTTTGCCGCCCGGCGTCCAGTTGTGTTTATATGGTTGTGGATTAGTTGACAATGCCTCCGGCATAAAACCGATCTGTGCAAAAGGCTTCATTTTGCGATTAACGTATGTGTCGAAAATACTATCAACCAGTCTCCAATTATAGATTGGCTTGCCGTTAGCATCCTCTGTGTAGGCGTTTGTTGATCCCCATTTAAGCTTGGCTACGCCGTCGCCGGTTACTAACATACTGTGAGCACGTACATAAACAGGCACAGGACTTAAAGCTGCAAGTTCGCTAAGCAGCTTCTTGCCATCCTTCATATAAGTATAGTTGGGCTCATCATAACCAAACCAGGCCCACATAGGGTGCATGGTTCCTACCTCTTTGTTCAAGTTTACCTGAATGGTAGCCGGCTGTGCTTGAGTTTGCCCGAAACTGTAACTACACCAAGCAGCACAAAGTACAAGCAAAGTGCCGCAAGCTTTTAATGATCTTAACATAAATAGAGTTGTTGGTTTATACATCAAATATAATGAAACATTGTTGAATTAATGTAAACACACAACCAACAAAAAAGCGTTATATCTAAATTTAGATATAACGCTTTAATATTATAAGCACAAAACTTTCGCGCTTATGCCTTGTCTTTTGTCCAGTTGCCGTCTACAAGGCGAAGGATGTTCAATGGATTACCTTTTTTCAATGGCTCAGGAAGCAGATCATCAGGGAAATCCTGGAATGCAACCGGGCGCACAAAACGAAGGATAGCACCGGTACCTACCGAAGTAGACGC
Organism: uncultured Mucilaginibacter sp.; assembly: GCA_946479225.1. Next base: position 1,579 of record CAMLFI010000151.1, read on the forward strand.
AGCGTTGCTGGTTGAAGGGAACGGCCCGCCGTGTACCATTGAATGGCAAACTTCAACACCGGTTGGGTATCCGCCATAAATAACACGACCGGCTTTTTGGGTGATGATGCTAACTACAGGCAATAAAGCATCTTTATCTCCATCAGCAGCATGTACGGTAGCAGTCAACTGGCCTTCTAATGATTCAAGCACTTGCGCTAACTCAACAGCGTCTTTACAAACTACAAATAAAGTAGCCGGACCGAAAACTTCTTCAGAAAGTGCCTTGTTGGTTAAAAACTCAGCAGCAGTCGTGCTGAATGCTGAAGGGCGCGCTTCTGCTTTATCAACGTTAGCAGCAGTAGCAGCTTCGGCAATTAAAGTAGTGTTAGCAGCACCTTTAAGTGTATCTATACCACCTGCGTATGCTTTGCAGATGTTCTTGTTAAGCATAGTGCCGGGTACAGTGTTTACAAACTCACCTGCGAATGATGCAAGGAAGTCTTGAGCTGCGGGGCTATCAACCAATAAAATTAAACCAGGGTTGGTACAAAACTGACCAACACCCATAGTTACAGAACCGGAAAGTGCTTTAGCAATTTTCTCTTTTTGAGTGATCAGTACGTTCTCCATTAACACAACAGGGTTAATAGCGCTCATCTCTGCATAAACAGGGATTGGCTCCGGGCGACTAACTGCTGCGTTAAACAAGGTCATACCCACATGGCGCGAACCTGTAAATCCAACTGCCTTAATAACCGGATGCTGAACTAATTTAACTGAATGTTCATGATTCAGATATATTGATGAGAAAACACCTTCAGGCATACCAGTAGCTTGCGCCGCCTTAGCGATTGCAGAACTTACCAATGCGTTTGTACCAGGGTGTGATGAGTGCGATTTTACTACAACAGGGCAACCGGCGGCTAAAGCAGAAGCTGTATCGCCACCAGCGGTTGAGAATGCCAACGGGAAGTTACTTGCTCCGTAAACGGCAACAGGGCCTATAGGGATCAACATTCTTCTGATATCTGATTTAGGCAATGGCTGACGATCTGGCTGAGCAGTATCAACACGTGCATCTAACCACCAACCATCTCTTAGCAATTGCGCGAATAATTTTAACTGTCCGCAGGTTCTACCACGCTCGCCGGTTATACGTGCAATTGGTAAGCCAGACTCGGCACTACATCTTTCAATCAGCGCATCGCCTAAAGCCATTATCTCGTCGGCAATGGCGTCAAGAAACTGCGCACGTTTCTCGTAAGATAACTCACGGTATGCAGGGAATGCTTGTTGAGCTAAAGCAATAGCCGCCTCAAACTCCTCTTCGGTAGCCTGTGTAAATTTCTCAGGCAGATATTCATTTTTCGCAGGTGCAAAAGACTGGAAAGTTTTCTCGCCCTTAGCGCTGTTTTTAAATCCTATAAAATTATCAGCTATCAGTGTCATAAAATGTTTTGGTATATGTTAAGCTTTTATTTAGATACGCAAATATCGGTTTTTCTATTTAATATCCGAGAGCCTGTTGTGCCTGCAAACGGTCATTTTTTGTAAAAGTAATGATAGATAAGAAAACGTTTGCGTACACACCAAAATCTCTTTACATTAGCTCAACGAATTAAAAACCAGGCGCACGTCCTATAATATTCTATTTATGATGAAGTTAAACCGAAGATCAACCATAAAACACATGCTTACCGGAGCTGCTGTACTTTCAGCCAACAATTTATTGGGGACCCCCCTATCTAAAACAGACGCAGACGCAGCATTTTTGCCGTTAAAGGGTAATATCAATCATTCCGTTTGCAGGTGGTGTTATGACGACATTGATTTAGAGAAACTTTGTGCGGAAGGTAAAAAGATGGGCCTTAAAGGTATTGATCTGGTTGGACCTAAAGATTGGCCAACATTAAAAAAATATGGTTTACATTCATCCATGTGCTGGGGTGCAGAGCTCAATTTAGTAGACGGTTTCAATGATAAAAAGTTTCATCCTGAGCTTATAAAACGATACAGCGACATGATTCCGTTGGTTGCCGAGGCCGGTTATACCAACCTAATATGCTTTAGCGGCAACAAACGCGGAAAGACAGATGAAGAAGGTTGGCAAAACTGTGTAGAAGGTTTAAAACAGCTACTTCCGCTTGCAGAGAAACATAAAGTGGTACTTGTAATGGAACTGTTGAACAGCCGGGTTAATCACAGGGACTATCAGTGCGATACTACAAAATGGGGCGTTGAGCTCTGCAATCGGATAGGATCTGAAAACTTTAAGTTGCTATATGATATATATCATATGCAAATTGACGAAGGTGACGTTATAGCTACAATCAAAAAATATAACAAGTACTTTGCTCACTATCACACCGGAGGAGTGCCGGGCCGCCATGAAATTGACGACACGCAGGAATTATATTATCCCGCAATTATGAAAGCAATTATAGATACCGGCTATAAAGGGTTTGTTGCCCAGGAGTTTCTTCCAAAAGAAAAAGGACAGCTTGTAACCTTAAATAAATGCGTGCAGATATGTGATGTGTAAAGGGTTTAAGAGAATAATTATACACCCAAATAATTGTGCCGCTTGCCATAATTATTTGGGTGTATAACGTTATTAATAATCAAGATTACCTATAAAATGGCCTGCGGCTACGGCATCCTACAATCCCCTAATCCTATAAATAGCAGTCAACATTTTGTTTTTTTAAATAACTGCCTATATTTGCATCGCATATCCGTTAACTGATACGGCTATAATTTTACTACTCGTAATAATAAAAATGGGAGCATACAACCTACATCATCTGCAAATGCATCATCACCGCCTGGTGATGAATAGATAATGTATGTTTCTACGCGAAATAACAGCCCCGGTTTATATTTTTATTATATTACTTAATTACCTTTTTTGTGAAAACACTTAAAATAGCGATCCAGAAATCGGGTCGACTCAACGAAAAATCTGTTGAATTGTTAAAAAATTGCGGCCTTAGTTTTGAAAACTATAAAAGCTCGCTAATCTCTCCTGTATCTAACTTTCCGCTCGAAATACTTTTTCTTCGCGATGATGATATCCCGGAATATGTACAGGACGGCATTGCCGACCTGGGTATAGTTGGCGAAAATGTAATTGAAGAAACAGAAGTTGCGGTAAGCTACCTGCAACGTTTAGGTTTTGGTAAATGTTCGCTTAAAATAGCTATAACCAATAACAGCGACATTACCGATTTATCAGGCCTGAATGGCAAATCTATAGCTACAACTTATCCGGTAATCTTGGGTAAATTTTTGGCAAAGCAAAACATCGACGCTGATATACGTACTATTTCCGGTTCGGTTGAAATATCTCCGGGTTTGGGCTTAAGCGATGCTATATGCGACCTTGTATCAACAGGTGGTACTTTAAAGAGCAATGGATTGAAACCTTTTGCTGATGTAATGTCATCAGAAGCGGTATTAATTGGTTCAAAAGGCAGCGAGAACGACGATTTGATACAGGAACTTATCCAACGTATACAATCTGTACTGCGTGCCAAAGAGACCAAGTACGTAGTACTTAATGTTGAGAAAACTCATCTTCCTGAAATATTGAAATTATTGCCCGGTGTTAAAAGTCCGTCGGTACTGCCATTGGCCGAAGAGGGCTGGGTAGCTGTACATACTGTAATACCGGAGCGCGATTTTTGGAGCCGGATAAGTCAGCTTAAACAGGCAGGCGCGCAAGGCATTGTAGTAATGCCAATTGAGAAGATAATTTTATAATTCGCCCCCCGGCCCCCTAAAAGGGGAGTACCGGATAAGGCGGCATTTATGGTTTAAATTAGGATATAACTCCCCTTTGGGGATTTGGAGGCTTATGAAGATTTATAAATATTCAGAACTTTCGGTTTCCGACATAATCACATTGGTACAACGTAACGTTGACCCTGCTAATGAGATACGCTCGATTGTGGAAGAAGTTTTAGCAAATGTTAAGCAACACGGCGACCGAGCATTAATTGATTACGCGCAAAAGTTTGATAAGGTAGAGCTTAATAAACTTTATCTTGATAAAGAAGAATTGGCCGAAATAGCTTCCGCGATATCGCCGGAGCAAAAGGCCGCATTGCAAATTGCTTATAACAACATCTATAAATTTCACCAAACGCAGGTAAAAACCGAGGACAAGGTAGAGACCATGCCCGGTGTTACCTGCTGGCGCGAGTTACGGGCCATTGAAAAAGTGGGGCTGTACATTCCAGGTGGGTCGGCTGTTTTACCAAGCACCTTTTTAATGCTGGGCATTCCCGCGCGCATAGCCGGCTGTAAGGAAATAGTTGTTTGCTCGCCGCCACAAAAAAACGGGAAGGTAAACGCTTTTATAGCTTATGTTGCGCAATTATTAGATATTGATAAAATATACCTTGCGGGTGGCGCACAGGCCATTGGCGCTATGGCTTATGGAACCGAAAGTATCGTTAAAGTAGATAAGATCTTTGGCCCGGGCAACCAGTTTGTAACCAAGGCTAAAACCATTATCCAGTCTACCACCACAACAGCTATTGATATGCCAGCAGGGCCGTCAGAGGTATTAGTAATTGCTGATGACACTGCCAAACCCGAATTTATCGCAGCTGATCTTTTAGCGCAGGTTGAGCATGGTATCGATAGCCAAGCCATATTGGTTACTACGTCTTCACAAATTGCAGAAGCAACTTTAGCTGAAGTAGAAAGACAAACCGAGGTATTACCGCGTGCAGAAATTGTTAGACAAGCCTTGGATAACTCCTATGTGGTTATTACAGATACATTGGATGAGGCGATGGATTTTAGCAATCAATATGCCCCGGAACACCTGATACTGGCAACTGATAACTGGCAATTAATAACTGCCAATATCATAAATGCAGGCT
>CAMLFI010000152.1 GCA_946479225.1 uncultured Mucilaginibacter sp.
CTCAATTCATCAGGATTATATATCGATAAATCAGAAAACGTTTTTGATATAGTTTCGATTAACAATGAAAAACCGGTAAGCCAGACGGTATTTATCACTGCACAAATAAAACCTGAAGGAAAGATTGAAGGCACAGCTAGTATAAGAAGCGGCGGTTATAACAGAACAGCCGCCGTAACAAGGTATAAAACAGACGGCGAACAAAAATACATTGATTATTTGCGCAATGACGATAACAATATAAAAGTTGCTTCTTTAAAGTTTGATAATTTAGATACGGATACTTTGCCATTACTCCATACGGTCAATTTCAGTGCGCAGCTTGCCGGGTCAGACGAGTCATATATTTATCTTAATCCTAACTTATTTTCTTTATTAAAAAAGAACCCATTTTTAGCCGAGACCAGGCTAACAGATATTGAATTTGGTTACGCCAGAACTTTTAGCGTAGGTGGAAGATACACACTGCCGGCCGGGTTTAAAGTTGATGCAATGCCGAAATCGGGCAAAGTAGTTATGCCCGACAAAAGCGTTGTGCTAACCCGTATAGTTGGCGAGCAGGATGGGGTTTTATCTGTTCGGTACGTTGTTGAGTTTAATAATGCTATCTATTTAAAGAAAGACTATCCGGATTTCAGGGCCTTTGTTAAGGTTTTATATGAGATGCTGAACGAGCCTATAATATTAAAAAAGGGTTGATAGGATGAGGTCCAAATACATACTTTCAAGTTTGGCTTTGTGTTTTGCATGGGTTGCGGGTATTGGCCAAATTAAACCGATTACGCCAGAGCTATACAAGGCGTCCTCCATCCCCGATTCGTTAAAGCAAGATGCTCATTCGGTGGTGCGGTATAGCTCGCAGGAAACAATAATTAAAGGACCGGGCAAAACGGAAGTGACCTATCATAGCATTACGACAGTTTTGGATGAAAAAGGCGATCATGAAGGCGAGCTGGCGTTGGTTTACGACAAGAAATTTAACCAGGTAAATGATGCTCAGGTACTTATTTATGATGCAAATGGTAAGCTAGTAAAAAAGTATCGCAAAAGCGATTTTTATGATCGCGCAGCTACAGACGATCAAACGCTGGCCAGCAATTACCGGGTATTGCTGTTTAGCCACACTATATCAAGCTATCCATCAACCATAGAGATAATTTGGGAACGTACGACCAACAGCTATCTCGATCTGGGTCGTTGGCGTTATTTAACAGAGGAGACCGCGGTAGAGAACGCCTATTATAGGGTTTCAGCAATTCCCTCGGTGGGGTTCAGATACAAGAATAATAATACCAGTATAACACCACGCATTTCAAAAAATGGCGGTTACGATGTTTATGAATGGAATGTACATTCTTTAAAGGCAGTTAAGCCAGAGGAAGATGCACTTGATTGGCGTGTTTACCCAAATATTGTATTTGCAGCAAACCAGTTTGAGTTTGATGGAATACCCGGTGATCTGAGTACGTGGCAGTCATACGGTAAATGGTACCAGGGCTTAAACGCCGAGGGGCTTGACCTAAGCCCCCAACGGGCTGAAGAGATACGTGTTGTGACAGCCAACTTGCCTACCGACAAGGCAAAAGCAAAGTTTTTATATGAGTACCTTCAAAAAAACATGCATTACGTAAGCATTCAGCTAGGTATTGGTGGCCTTAAGCCGTTCCCGGCCATGTTTGTTGATCAAAAGAAATATGGAGATTGCAAGGCTTTATCTAATTACATGGTAGCCATGCTTAAGGCGGTTAATATACCGGCATATTATGCTTTGATACAGGGTGAAACAAATGGCGAACCGGCCGATCCGTCATTTCCGGCCGATCCGTTTAATCATATAATAGTATGCGTACCTTTTAAAGGTGATACAACCTGGTTAGAATGCACAAGCAACACGGCGGTTTTTGGCAAACTCGGCTCGTTCACAGAAAATCGCAACGCTTTACTTATTACAGAAAATGGCGGCAAACTGGTTAATACCCCAAAAAGCACATACCAGGATAACCGGTTTAACAGCGAGGTGAATGTGGTTTTAGACGGTGAAGGTGGTGCAAAGGCATCTATAAACATTAAGAGTACGGGCGAGTACCGTGATATGTACCTTGCGCTTGCTTCAAAAAAGTTTGATGATCAAAAAGGCTTTCTTATTAATTACCTCAACTTAAAGCAGCCCTCGCAGCTCAACTTTAAAGATGCAAAGGATGCCGAAGGCACCAAAGAACTGAATATTGATTTGGACTATGACAGTTTCGCCGAGGTTATGGCCGGAAATAAGCGGTTTTATCGCCCGCAGGTAATGAATTTGTTTAATGCCACCGTGCCCATTCTGGAGAAGCGCAAGGGTGATTTTTTCTTTGATCACCCAATGCAAAAAGTTTGTGTAACTAATATTAGTCTACCTGCCGATTTTGAGGTGGAAACTTTACCTGCCAATACAAGTATTAAGTTTACATATGGCACTTATGATGTAAGTTACGTTTATGATAAGGACAAAAATAAAGTTGTAAGCACCGCTAAGTTTTTGCTGACCAACCATGTAATACCAGCCGCAAAGTATACAGAGATGCAAGAGTATTTGGATAACATTGTTAAAGCACAAAATAAAAAACTGGTAATACGCAAGAAGGCATAAATTTGCCCTGATGATATTCAGGCTGAATGAAGATATAATATTCCCACCAGTGGAGTTAGCAGAGCCCGATGGCTTGCTGGCTGTAGGCGGCGACCTTTCAGTACCACGCCTGCAGTTGGCTTATAAAAGCGGCATTTTCCCCTGGTACAGCGACGACACCCCGATACTATGGTATGCCCCACATGAGCGCTTTGTGCTTTACCCTGAGGAGTTACGGGTAAGCAAATCCATGCAGAAAATTTTAAGACAAAACTTATTTACAGTTACCACTGATAAAACGTTTGCTGATGTAATCAACGCTTGCTCGCAAGTACCACGCCCCGGTCAGGATGGCACCTGGATAACCGATGATATGAAAGAGGCCTACGTGCGTTTGCATCAGGAGGGGATTGCCCATTCGGTTGAAGTATGGCGAAATGATGAATTGGTTGGCGGTGCTTACGGCGTTGCCGTGGGGAAAGTTTTCTGCGGCGAAAGTATGTTTGCAAAGGTAAGTAATGCATCAAAACTCGCTTTAATATCGCTTTGCGAAAGCCAAAAATACAAGTTGATTGATTGCCAGGTTTATACAGAGCATCTGGAATCAATGGCTGCACGGATGATAAGCCGCGAAGAATATATGGCATTATTGACTGAATAATGAGTGTTGAATAATTAACTTTACGCACAGCGATAAAGCAAAAATGCAGCAAATAACCAGCGCCAAAGAGCGGATAATTTTAGGTATTGACCCCGGCACGGCCGTAATGGGATATGGGTTGGTGAAACAAACCGGCTCTAAAACCGAGTTGATAAGCCTGGGCGTGGTTAAAATGGAAAAGATTGACGACCACATGCTAAAGCTGCAGCGTATATTTGAAAAAACAGTGGCTCTTATTGACAATTACAAACCGGATTGCCTGGCTATTGAAGCGCCGTTTTACGGCAAAAACATCCAGGTTATGCTAAAGCTGGGTCGCGCTCAAGGGGTTGCTATGGCTGCTGCGTTGTCCAGAAATATTGATGTTACTGAATACTCTCCACGTAAGATAAAACAATCTATAACAGGCAATGGCAACGCCACGAAAGAACAGGTGGCCGGTATGCTGCAACGCTTGTTAAACTTTACCGAAACGCCAGATTTTTTAGACGCGACGGATGGTTTGGCTGTAGCGGTTTGTCACTCGTTTCAGAATGTAGCCACGGGTAAAGGCGGTGCTATAAAAAACTATTCGGGGTGGGAGAATTTTGTGAAGGATAATTCAAAGAGGATTGTGAAGTAGATGTTGAATAGATGTGCAAATGCGTGGATGTGCAAATGTGCAGATGTTTGAATGTTGGTTAAGCAGGAAAAGTAATTCGCTAAGTGCCGGCATCTGCACATCCTCACATTTGCATATCTGCACATTTAAATCATCTGCACATCCACGCATTTGCATATCTGCACATCTACAACGCTGCTTTTATCTTATCAGCAATGGCTTGAAATTCGTCTGAAGAAAGCTGCAGTTTTGGCTTGGAAAAATCCATATCGCGCATGCCATTCAGGGGAACAAGATGAACGTGCGCATGAGGCACTTCTAACCCTAAAACGGTTACGCCAATGCGATCACAGGGGATAACTTTTTTCATGGCAGTGGCCACAATTTTTGCGAATATCATTAAACCCGTGTAGGTTTCGTCATCCAGATCAAACAACCTGTCAACCTCTTTTTTAGGTATTACCAGCAGATGCCCTTCAACCAACGGATTTATATCCAAAAATGCCAGAAACTCGTTGCTTTCTGCCACTTTATATGCCGGTATATCCCCCGCTACTATTTTTGAAAAGATGCTTGCCATGTGTTTAATTATTGAATTACTGAATTATTGAGTTTATGAATGAATTTAAAAATCAATAATTCAGTAATTCATTAAATCAATAATTAATTTACCTGCTTATCTCTAATACCTCAAACTCCATTTTACCTGCGGGTACAGTTATCTCGGCTATTTCGCCTACTGATTTACCTAACAGGCCCTTAGCTATTGGTGATGCTACCGAAATTTTTCCGGATTTCATATCCGCTTCGCTCTCGGCTACCAGTTGGTAGCTCATGGTGGCGCCGCTTTTTACATTTTTTATTTTAACTATGGATAGCGCCAGCACTTTTGATGTATCCAGCTTCGACTCGTCTAATAAACGCGCTGATGCCAACGTTTCCTGCAATTGCGAAATTTTAGCTTCGTGTAAGCCCTGCGCTTCTTTAGCAGCATCGTACTCAGCATTTTCAGACAGGTCGCCCTTATCCCGCGCCTCTGCAATAGCTTTTGATATATTGGAACGCCCGGTTGTTTTAGCTTCCTGTAATTCTTGTTTTAATTTTTCTAAACCTTCTTTGGTAAAATATGCTACCTCTGCCATAACTCAATAATATTTTTATCAATTGATCGCCAAAAAAAACCGCCCTCCCCGCTTAAGAAAAGGACGCATTGACTTTAAAAACAAACAAGACTATGCAGGTATGCCCGTATAGTCTTGTCCATGTATTAAACGAAGATAAGTCTTTTAAGTTTTAATCTCCAAATTTTTTGTGCGAGCACAAAAAACTAATCACTAATCTCTGCAAGCTTCAGCTTGCCCGCCATTACTTCGCTTATCCTGCGGTACGAATCAAATGTCCACCCGGCAACATGCGGTGTCAGTATCACTTTGCCGCTCTGCTTTAATTCTGCAAACCAGGGCTGCTCGGCTAATGCCGGGAATTTTTCGGTCTCCAATACATCCAGCCCCGCCCCTAAAATTTTGCCGGTTTTAATGCCATTTAAAATAGCTTGAACCTTTGCCACGCTGCCACGCGATGTATTGATAAAGAATATCGGCTTTTTAAAATGGAACAGGTATTCATCATTCACCAGGCCTTTGGTTTCATTGGTAAGCGGTATATGCAGGCTCAACACATCGCTGTGCTTTACAATTTCTTCCATGCTTACCTCGCGGGCGTATTTATCGCTGAAGCCGGTTTTGTATTTGTCGTAAGCAATAACATTTACATCAAAACCCGACAGCTTTTTTGCAAAGCTACGGCCCATAAAACCGTAACCAATAATGCCAATTGTTTTGCCCTTTAATTCATGCCCACGGTTACCTTCGCGGTCCCATTTGCATGCACGTACCTGCGCATCGGCCATATTAAAATTGTTCATCAACGACAATAGCAAACCAATGGCATGTTCACCAACTGCATCCATATTTCCTTCGGATGCGTTGATCAGGTAGATATTTTTTTCCTTAGCGTAAGCCTCTTCAATATTATCCATTCCGGCGCCGGCTCTGCACACAAACCGCAAGCTGGTTGCGGCATCAAAAACTTTTCGGTCCACATTAAACTTTGATCGGATTACCAACCCGGCGTAACTGCCGATGATATCAAGGGCTTCGTCTAATTTAATTGTGGGTTTATAATCGCAGGTGTAACCCATTGCTTGAGCTTGCTCAATAAAAATGGGATGTATATCGTCAACTATAAGTATGGTATTATTTTTATCCATTGTCGCTTTTTATTAAATAATAAAGCCGTTTTCGTTTATCCCAACCTTGCCTATCGGTTTTGATTTGGCATGATAGAAGAGACAAGTCCAGCCTTCCTGCGCAGCTTTGGTACCGTAAATTTCGCGCAGTTCCATGGCTTTTCTGCCATCGTAATCGTATTTAGCTATAAACTTACGGATCAATTGTTCAGGTTCGGGTAGTTCGTCGCCGCCAAAGAAAGCTTTGTCTTCAGCTTCCTGTATCCAAAAAACCTGGTGATATGGGCAATGCCCACCAGATAGTTCATATTTTATCCCCGG
>CAMLFI010000153.1 GCA_946479225.1 uncultured Mucilaginibacter sp.
GACCTGGATAGGGTGCTGCGCCTTAAAACCAGTTCATCGCGCGGGGGGATTATTGAGAATGTTTTTATGAAGGACATTAAGGTAGGTACTTATAAGGATGCTGCCCTCTCCTTCAACATGTTTTACGAAACGCCGGGCAATTTTATGCCTACCATCCGCAATATTTGGGTAGAGAACCTGGACGTGGAAAAAGGAGGTAATTATGGCGTGTTTGTACATGCCTATCCGGAGTCGCCGGTGCAGAATTTGAGGGTAGTTAACAGTAATATACGCGGCGTAAAAACACCGGTAGAGGCTGACCACGTGGCGAATATGGTATTTGACAATGTTAAAATTAATGGTGCGGTTGCCAAAGCTAGCGCCGGAAATTAGTTACCTTAGTTACCAAAACCATACACTGATCTTTATTCCATGAAAAAAATCAACCTGCCTTTTTTTGCGCTATGCGCCATTCTTTTTAGTTGCAACAGCGAATCGGGGCAGGAAAAAGCCGCCGATACCAGTGCAAAACTCAATTATCCTTTTAAACCAGCCTACTCCATTAACTGGCAGCCCGGCGATGAGAAGAACTCGCTTATTGTATTGAATTGCTTAAAAAAGTATGTTGACGGCGATGTTAAAGGAGCAGGTGACGCATTTGCCGACTCGGTGGAGTTCATTTCAGACCAATTTCACTTTAAAGGTAAAAAGGATAGCTTGATAACCATTTTGGAGGAGGGCCGTAAGGAATTTGCAACCCTCTCAAAAACTTTTGAATCATGGATACCTACCTACTACCCTGATCAAAAAGAAGAGTGGGTTACGCTTTGGTACGTAGAGAAATGGACAGACAAAAGCGGCAAAGCCGACTCGCTGTTTTTTGTTGATGACGTGAAGCTGAAAAATGGGAAAATTGTACTGTATGATGAGAAAAGCCGCCGGTTCCCGCCGGTTAAATAAATCAACTCCGGTTTGGCCTTGTTGTACTACAAAAGCATTACACCACGGCAAAAACCAATCCTATCAATGCTATGACGGTTACAGACATACTTAAAAAACTGGAAGCACTGGGTAACGAAACAGTGCGGGCCATTAACACAAAGCAGGGTGCCCGCGCAGATCAGTTTGGGGTAAAGATGGGCGATATACGAGTGCTGGCCAAATCCATCAAAATCAACCATGAGCTGGCTAAGGAGCTATGGGAAACGGGTAATATTGAAGCCCGCTTCCTGGCCATTCTGATCATCAACCCTAAAAAGCTAACTGCCGATGAGGTGGACAGTATGGTGCGCTCTGAGCCGTTTCCGCACCTGGCCGACTGGCTCAGCAGCTATGTAATTAAGGAGCATCCGGACAGGGAGCAACTGCGTTTACAATGGATGCACAGCGACCATCCCATGGCGGCCCGCGCAGGCTGGAGCCTTACCGCCGGGCGCATAGCCCGCAGTCCGGAAGGGTTGGATCTAACGGCGTTGCTTGACCGTATTGAGGCCGAAATGCCCACCGCAGCACCCGAAACGCAGTGGACCATGAACACTGCCCTGGCCAACATCGGTATTAACCACCCGGCGTTGCGGGAACGTGCGCTGGCTATAGGCGAGCGGCTCGGCATCTACCGCGACTACCCTACACCAAAGGGTTGCACCTCACCCTTCGCGCCGCTATGGATTAATGAGATGGTGAGAAGGCAGGGGAAGGGTGATCCAAAATAAATGCGTTACCAAAAAAATAAAAAGTCAATTTGTTGATTATTAATACTTTAGCTATATTAAGTGCAAAACTTATTCGCCAGGAAAATCAGCTATGAATTAGTCTTAAATTGCTGATTATAAGGATATTGTAAAACCTAAAAAATGGCGATTTTCTGCCATTTTTTGGATCACTTTGGATCACCCTGGATCAGGGTGAGTTCACACACATCAACCATCTTCAGGCTGCAACCTTTTGTTATCTGTGTTGTTGTAATTTATAACGGCTTAGTTTTTAAATACGATGGCAGATAAAAAGCATTTTGAGTTTATCAACTCCCAAACGGGTAACACAATTGCTTATCTGTCTATGCCCGCGTCGTTAAATAGCGAAGAACAAACCCGAACGCTGGAAGAAAAAAGGGCGAGTTTGGCCACCGAACATAAACTGCGCATTGATCTGGTTTACTGGCAGGATAAAAGCAGCCCTATGGGTTAATGGAATCGCTCATCCGATAATCGTGCCGACAGCTTTTTTATTTTTATGCAGAATTAGAAGAATGATAATCGGTTTTAACCTCCACGCCATTGGCCAGTGTTTGATATACCACGCAGTACCTTTCAGTAAGTTTTTTCAGCGCTGCCATCTGTTCTTCGCTTGCATCTGTATCCAGGTCAAATTCCAGTCGGATAGTTTTAAAACCAACCGGAGATTCTTTACTTACACCCAGAGTTCCTTTAAAATCCAGGTCGCCTTCGGCCCTTACTGTTCCGCTTTTAATATTCACCTCAATTGCTGTGGCTACGGCTTGCAGGGTAACGCCTGCGCAAGCAACCAAGGCTTCTAATAGCATATTGCCCGAGCATACGAGCATACCTGTGCCGCCGGTGGCGGGGTGCAAGCCGGCCTCTACAATGGCTTTGCCGGTTTCCACTTTACACGATATGCCTTCGCCTACCTTTCCTTCCGCTTTTAAGGTAATGATGGCCGACTCGGGCTGTTCGCGATATTTATCTTTTAGCGGGGCCTGCAGGTTTTTGAGTTCTGTTACATTCATAAGTACAAGTTTAATAAAAATCAACAACCCTCATTGTACGCATATGGCTACAATGAGGGTTGCTTAAATTGCACTGACGCAAGGTGTGCTAAGTTTGTTGCTTAAGCCGCGTTTATTGCGTTAAACTTGTCGGGGTCTGCTAATGCATAAATGTGCGCTGTATTACCCACATGGATCTCGTAGCTGTCATTTTCAAAAGCGCTGATCAGATCATCCGCAACCTGGCTTGGAGCAATGCCATTCTCTCCGCCTATCTCTTTAGAAAAATCGGTATTAACCAAAGGTGGCATCAACTCAAATACTTTAACAGAAGTATCCTTAAGCGCAAACCTTAACGATTGTGTATAGGAATGCAAGGCAGCCTTACTTGCAGAGTAAGTAGGGATAGTTGAGCGCGGCACCAGTGCCAATATAGACGAAACATTCACTACGGCCGCTTCAGCTGATTTTTGCAGCGTAGGCAATAACTGTTCTGTAAGATTCAGAATGGAGAAGAAGTTGGTGTTAAACTCTTCCAAACCTTTTTTATAAGTGTTCGAATTTGCATCCAGATTGTAATAATGCGCGAAACCTGCGTTGTTTATCAGCACGTCTAATCCGCCAAAATCAGCCTGTATGCTGGCAACCAAACGTTTAACATCTTCTGTATTGGTTACATCCGCTGCAATGGCTGTCACATTTTCAAGTCCGGCTGCTGCAGCCTGTAAGATTTCGGCTCTTCTGCCGGTTATTATCACTTTGTTGTTTCTTTCGCTTAATTGTTTCGCAATTGCTAATCCAATGCCAGATCCTCCACCGGTTACCAGCACTGTTTTGTTGTTAATGTTCATGATGTTTGTTGTTTAAAATTATTGTGAATATTTTATACCAATCGGTATATTTTATGTTAAATTTTTTTACTTCTTCATTTGGTCGATCAAAAGCTCAACCGTGTGTAATACCTTTTGCAAATTGCTGCTGCTGTTGGTTACTTTAGATATCATTACGCCGCCTTCAATTAAGGCTATCATAGCCAGGGCAGTTTCGTCTGGGTCAATATCAACTTTAAATTCGCCCGCTGCTTTTCCGCCGTTAATTAAGGTTGCAATGGTTTTTTTCCACTTTAAAATAGCTTGCGCTGCTTTAATTTTAAGTGCTTCATTAGTGTCATCTGCTTCAACGGCGGTATTCAAAACAGCGCATCCTCCGTGTGCAGCCAGGCGCTCGTCGTTATAAACCGTTGTATAAACCATCAGTTTATCATAAAATGTAACAGCCGTCTCCATTTGGCGTTCCACCATGTCTGTAACACGGCAAGTGTTAAAATCAAACACCGCCAAAGCCACCTCTTCTTTGTTTTCAAAATTACCGTAAATGCTGCCCTTGGTAAGGCCGGTAGCCTCGGTAAGGTCTGACAACGAAGTACCCGCATAACCCTTTTTATTGAATACCGGCGCGGTTGCTTCAATAATGTATTGGCGGGTGCGTTTTGCTTTTGATAATTCCTTATTCATGACACAAATATACTAATCGGTATATTTGTGCGTGTCTTTTAAATGTCATTTGTAAATTCTGCTTTTTAGGATGGACGGGTTTTAAGATGTAGCGAGGTTATCCTGCAATCATAAGAATCCTAGTTCCCACAATAATCTTACCTTTGCACTTTATTGAATAAGCGTGAACGATACGGAAACACAAGCCAAAGTATATGATTTTGCCGCAGGCGAATTGCTGCTGGTAAACAAGCCTTATAAATGGACCAGCTTTGATGTGGTGGGCAAATTGCGTAACTCGTTTAAGCCGCTTAAACTAAAGGTGGGCCATGCAGGCACGCTTGATCCGCTGGCTACAGGTTTGTTGATTATCTGCACCGGCAAAATGACCAAGCAGATAGACACATTCCAGGCAGAAGAGAAGGAATACACAGGTACACTTGTGCTGGGCGCTACAACGCCATCATACGATATGGAAACAGAAGCCGAC
Organism: uncultured Mucilaginibacter sp.; assembly: GCA_946479225.1. The sequence continues at coordinate 4,688 of CAMLFI010000153.1, forward strand.
CAAACATTTGATACAGGCAACCTTACCGATGAAGCCATCCGTAATGCCTGTGCACAGTTTACCGGCGATATTCAGCAATATCCACCCGCACATTCTGCAGTAAAAATTGATGGCGAGCGCCTATACGAAAAGGCCCGCCGCGGCGAGGAGGTTGAACTGCGCCTGCGCAACGTAACTATCAGCGAGTTTGAGATAACCCGCATTGAATTGCCCGAGGTTGATTTCAAGGTAGTTTGCAGCAAGGGCACTTATATCCGGTCGTTAGTTAATGATTTTGGCAAGGCCCTTAACAACGGTGCCTACCTGAGTAAACTAACCCGCACCCGCAGCGGCAACTTTCATGTTGATAACGCCTGGGAAGTTGCGGGCCTGGTGAGCTTTATTAAAGCAGAAAGCTTAAAGCAGAAAGACCAAAGCGCTTAATTGACAAATGAGAAACAAAAAAGCTTTAAGCTTTATGCTTTCAGCTTTAAGCTTAAAAAATGAAGATCTACCATAACATAGATGAATTTAAGCCGGTAAAAAACGCGGTGGTTACCATTGGCACATTTGATGGTGTGCACGTGGGGCACCGCAAAATTATCTCGCAGATAAAAGAGCTGGCGCAGGCATCGGGTGGCGAAACGGTTATTCTAACGTTTTTCCCGCATCCCCGGATGATATTGAATCCCGAGGATGAAAGCATTAAATTGATAAGCACCATCAACGAGAAAGCGGAATTACTGGAACAACTGGGCGTAGATCATCTCATCATAACACCATTCTCCCGCGATTTTTCTAATCAAACAGCCGAAGATTATATCCGCGATGTGCTGGTGGATAAAATTGGCACTCGCAAAATAGTGATAGGGTACGACCATCATTTCGGGAAGGATAGAAAGGGCGGTTTGGCTGATCTGCTGAAGTTTGCCCCGGTATATGGCTTTGAAGTAATTGAGATACCCGAACAGGATATTGATGATGTTGCCGTAAGTTCAACCCGCATCCGCGAAGCACTTAAGGCAGGTAACTTTGAGCTGGCCAATGCCTGCCTGGGTTACCCCTTCTTTTTAACAGGTAAGGTAATGCGTGGCGACAGGATAGGCACGCAAATAGGCTTCCCCACAGCTAATATCGCCATTGAAGAAAAATATAAGCTGATACCCGGCGACGGCATTTTTGCTGTGAAGGTTTTGGTAAAGGATCAAACTTATACCGGGATGGCCTACATAGGCACCCGCCCAACAGTAAACGGCAGCACCCGCAATATTGAGGTTAATATGTTTGATTTTGATCAGGATATTTACGGTGAAACCATCCGTTTAGTGTTTCATCACTTTATACGAGGCGATATGAAGCTTAATGGCTTGGAAGAGTTAAAGGCGCGGATAGCTTTGGATAAGGAGAAGATACTTGCTTATTTTGGGCAGTAGTGGACTCACCCGGCCTTGCTTCGCTCGCCACCCTCTCTTCGCCTGCGGCGGAAAGAGGGAAGAAAAATTAATTTAGCAACCCCTCTTTACGCTTGCGCAGAGAGGGTGACAAGCGCAGCGAAGTCGGGTGAGTAAATATGCAAGTGATAGGTCTGCCGCACACTAAAACCATTTTTCATTTTCTCTTCATTAAAACCTTTTACTTTGCAGGTAAGTTGATATAACATACACCCGTTAAATGACCAAGCTAAAAGTAGACAAGCAGGAGAACGATTTTTTAAACGATGCGATAAAGCATTGGGAAAAAGAAGGGCTGCTTGATAACGGCAA
>CAMLFI010000154.1 GCA_946479225.1 uncultured Mucilaginibacter sp.
CCATTATCTGTACGCAATGGTCATAAGCATCGCGCAGATACATTTTCACGTCCTTTTTTATAAGCGGATTATCTGTCCTTAAAATATCGTTTATTTTATCGCGCTCGGGCCAAACCGCACGGCGTACAGTTATGAGCGATCGTTTAAGTTGCTGAGCGTCATACATTATGCTTTTATCAGCGTGTGCGTACAGTTTATCTTCCAACGCATCTAATGAGTCGCCTATCTGCGCCAGTACTACAAAATATATATCAAGTATAGTATCAGTAAGCGCATAGCTCATATATCCCGGACCGGCCGTGCGTATTAAGCCTTTACCACCCTCAAGGCGTGTTTTAACGCCCTCAAAACACTCCACATGTGTCTCCTGAAAGGTGATAAGCAGATTATCTTTTATTATAGCGGAGAACTGCTCATTCATCAGTTCGCCTTCGTCTGAAAAATAGATAACGCGGCTTACCATGAAAACATAATCATCGTACTCATCAAACTTAGGCCGCTGGTGGGTATTTACTATATCCTCTAAAACCAGTGGGTTGATATTCAAATTTGTTCCCAGCCATTCAAGCAATCCGGCATCGCCTATGCCGCTTATCTGTATCCAATGGGTTAGCCCCTTTTGTTTTTTTATCTCCTTAAATGTCTCCTCAATATCTTTAACCTGCGAGGAAGTAAGTCCATCTTTATTGTAAGAAAATAGCTCAATTTTAGGTTTTAAAGCTTTCGCATCTATACTTAGAGTACCAGGCATCAACCCTACTGTACGATAAGGACTTTTGCGTTGTATTTTTTTGATGGTACCCTTCATTTACAAGTAATTTATAGCGTGCGGACCTTGATTAAAAAGAAGATCTACAATGCTCAGATTTTTAACAAATCCGTGCCGCTCTTCAAAAACCTGAAAATAGGGCTTTTGTTCCATATCGTAGTCTTTTTTAGAACTGATATCCTTACGCAGATCAACAATATCCGTTGGATACACCGGTTCATAGGTTTCGGTTTTTAGCAGCGGAGCCGATATTTTTATTGACTTTAACAGCAGATGTAAAAGCTCCTCGTTAAAATCAAAAAGGAAATCGAACTGTTTTTGATAGAAGGGTGCAAAGGCATCTTCATAATATTCAAAATAAGCTGAACGGCGGTAACAGGCTTCTAAACTCATCCAATGCAAACGCTGCCACCTAAAATCATAACTTATCCTTACATCCTTAACCTTGGTATGTACTTTTGATCCTTTTACCACAGGCACCACCAGCGAAAGCACACCATCGGGAGAATAAATATTAGCACGGTTACGGTAGGTTTGTTTAGGAAAATGCTCCTCAGCTTCTATCAGAATATCAGGTTGATAAGTTTTAAACTTTGAAAACCAGGCCACGGGCGGCAGATAAAACATGGGCAGTAGAGCGCCTTTTTCAATCATATCAATTATGTTTGCAGATACAACCGGCGAAAATAATGATAAATAAAGGGCTTTCGAGGCTATCACTACTCTTTTTATACCTCATCTCCTTACTTCCATTTTGGCTGCTATACCTGATATCCGATTTGTTGTTTGTTGTTCTGTATCACATTATAGGCTACCGGCGCAAGGTTGTGCAGGAAAACCTGCGTAATTCATTTCCCGAAAAAACTGAAGATGAACGCCGACTGATTGAAAAAAATTACTTCAAATATCTCGCTGATCTAATAGTTGAAACTATTAAAATGATCAGCATCTCCAAAGAGGAGTTGCAGCGCCGAGTGGTAATAACTAATCCGGAGGTTATTGAACGTTATGCTAAACAAAACAAAAGCATTACCGCTGTTGCCGGGCACTACTGCAACTGGGAATGGGCGGGACTGGAGTTTAGTGTTGATTCGCGTTTGTTTTTTATTTACAAGCCGCTCAGCAGTAAATCTTTCGATGATTTTTTTATTAAAGTACGCTCCAGGTTTGGCGGTATAGCTGTAGCCATGAAGCAAACCATGCGTACCATGGTAGCGCACAGAAATGAGTTTACCGTAACCGTTTTTGCCGGCGACCAAACGCCTATACAAGCCGAGGCTAACTACTTTACTGATTTTTTGAATCAGCCCACCCCCGTTTTTTTAGGAATTGAAAAAATTGCAAAGCTGATTGGCTCGGCAGTTATATTTTATGATATGAAGCGGGTTAAACGGGGTTATTATACCTATACGATCGTTCCCTTAGTAGAGGATTCAAAAAATAGTGCGCCGTATGAAATTACAGAGGCACACGTTAAGTATTTGGAGATGATGATAAAGCGCGAGCCGCAATACTGGCTATGGTCGCACCGCAGATGGAAATTTAAGCCGGAAACGGTGGCGGTTTCATAAGGCTTTTGTAAAAAAACAACAAATCACTACTTGGCTTATTTCTTTTTTTTCATGATATTTTAAGTTTGCAAAAACTACCTCGTGAAGAAAAATGTTGCTAAAATTCCTGCTAAAAATAGGCATAGGCTTATTATACATGCTCTCATTACTTCCCTTGTGGGCACTGTATATATTGTCAGATCTTTTCTATGTATTACTTTATTACCTAGCGCGTTACAGACGAAAAGTAGTTGAGGATAACCTAAGAAAAGCGTTTCCTGAGAAAAATAATGCGGAGCTTAAACGCATAAGAAAACAATTTTACAGATATTTAGCCGATTTTATAGTTGAAACCATAAAGGCAATAACTATATCTGAACAGGAGTTAAAACGCAGGGTTACGTTAACAAATCCCGAATTGATAAGGGATTATTACCGTGCTGGAAGAAAAGTAATAACAGTTGGTGCCCACTATTGTAACTGGGAACTGGCAGGGCTAAATTTTTATTTTCATACTGATAAGAAATTCATGATCGTATACAAACCTTTATCAGATCAAACATTTGATAATTTCTTTTTCAGGATAAGATCCAGATTTGGTACTATCCCGGTGGCTATGCGGCAAACATTACGCAGGGTAGTTGAGTTAAAAGATGAGTTGTGGAATATGGCCCTACTAGGCGATCAAACGCCCGGAAAAGATGATGCCATTCATTTTGTTGATTTTTTAAACCGTAAAACGGCAGTTTTTATGGGCGTTGAAAAGCTGGCAAAAGCAGTAAATGCTGTTGTTATATATTATGAAATGAAACGCACAAAGCGCGGTTATTATAGTTATACTCTAATACCATTGTGCGAAGAACCGCGCCAGACCGCCGAATATGAGATCACAGAAAAACACGTTAAACACCTGGAGAATATTATAAAAGAGGACCCGCAGTACTGGCTATGGTCGCACAGAAGATGGAAATTTACACCGGAGGATAGCAACTAATGAGTGAACCAAAAGTTGCAATAGTTATATTAAACTGGAACGGTGTCGATCACCTTCGTACTTTTTTACCTTCGGTACTTACCTCCTCCTACCCAAATCTGGAAATTGTGGTGGGCGACAATGCTTCAACTGATGATTCCCTTACGTTTATTGCGGGTATGTATCCATCTATCCGCATAATTCGCAATAACGAAAACTATGGCTTTACAGGGGGCTATAACAGGGTATTAGCGCAAGTTGAGACAGATTATTATATCCTGCTCAATTCAGACGTAGAGGTACATCCCGGCTGGATAGAACCTGTTATTGAGTTAATGGAAAGCGATCCGAAAATAGCGGTTGCCGCCCCGAAAATACTAGATTTTAACAGTAAGGATCACTTTGAGCACGCAGGCGCAGCAGGCGGTTTTATAGACAGCTTTGGCTACCCGTTTTGCCAGGGGCGGATGTTTTATGAGATAGAAAAGGATAACGGGCAATACAACACTTCGCGCGAAGTTTTCTGGGCATCAGGGGCAGCTATGTTCATCAAAAAGAAATGCTGGGACGAAGCCGGTGGCTTTGATGACCGCTTTTTTGCCCACATGGAAGAAATTGATCTTTGCTGGCGATTAAAAAATCGGGGTTATAAAATTATGTATTGCGCAGATTCTTATGTTTACCATTTAGGAGGAGGTACATTAAACACCGAAAATCCATACAAAACCTATCTCAACTTTCGCAATAACCTTTTGTTATTAAAAAAGAACTACCCATTTTGGCGAGGTGCCAGTATAATTATTACTCGCTTCTTTCTGGATCTGACAGCGCTGCTCCGATTTTTAAGCGAAGGTAAACGTAAAGATGCCTGGGCGGTTAGCAAAGCTCACCAAAATTTTGCACGGAATATCTTCAAATCTGAGAAAGAACATCACCGGGGCCACCTACCCACAAAACTTACCGGCATGTACCGGGGCAGTATAGTTTGGGAGTTCTTTGTTAAGAAATGCCACCGGTTTTACTGCCTCGATAAGGAAAGATTTTAATTAGCCAATAAAATTTTCAATTGCCAAACGGTACCCATCAAGTCCAAAACCAACAATAATGCCTTTGCAGTTAGCTGAAATATAAGAGTGGTGCCTAAATTCTTCACGCTTATGTACATTGGATATATGTACCTCTATCACTGGTGTATTTATGGCGGCAATAGCGTCGGCAAGCGCAACAGATGTGTGGGTATAACCTGCCGCGTTAAGAATGATACCATCAAAACTAAAACCAACCTCATGCAGTTTATTAATGATCTCGCCTTCAACATTGCTTTGATAGTAGCTGATGGTTACATCCGGAAAACGTTGCTGCAATACAGTTAAATATGCTTCAAAACCGGTATCCCCGTAGATTGATTTCTCGCGAACACCTAACAAGTTTAAATTCGGGCCGTTTATAATTTGTATATTCATTTGCTCAAACTTAAATATAAATCAATTAAAATTAAAATCAATTGGATTGGTCATCGGCAATAAAGGGATTTAAAGTGTATATGAAGTTAGAGCGGTCGCTGTCTTCTAACTCGGTATCAGCTTACAGTCGCGATATTGAAAAGCTGTTTCAGTTTTCGCAAACCGGAGTAACACCTTTAAAACCTGAGCAAATAACCCTTGCAGATCTCCGTCGGTTTATTGGTTTTATTAATGAGTTGGGGGTACTTCCCTCCTCTCAGGCTCGAATTTTGTCGGGAGTAAAGGCATTTTATAAATATTTGCTGACTGAAGATTTGATCGTTAGCGACCCGTCAGAGCTATTAGAATCTCCCAAAATACAGCGTAAACTACCCGACACGCTGAGTTATAACGACATTAACGAACTAATAGCCGCCATTGATCTTTCAAAACCGGAAGGTGTACGCAACAAGGCCATAATGGAAGTTTTATATGGCTGTGGTTTACGTGTATCTGAATTGACGGAACTCAAACTGTCCAACTTATACCTTGATATTGAGTTTATAAAAGTAACCGGCAAAGGCAGCAAGGAGCGTTTGGTACCTATAGGTGGCGAAGCTATAAAAGCGCTTAAAATTTGGATTGACGAAGTAAGGGTGCACATCCCTATTAAAAAAGGCGAAGAAGACCTGGTTTTTTTAAACCGACGCGGTGCAAGGCTTAGCCGGGTGTATATCTTCATGATGATAAAGGAATTGGCCGGGATGATCGGCCTTAAAAAGAGCATAAGCCCGCATACATTCAGGCATTCATTTGCTACACATTTGGTTGAGGGTGGGGCCGATCTACGGGCGGTACAGGAGATGCTTGGGCATGAAAGTATAACCACTACCGAGATCTATACCCACCTTGACCGCGAGTATTTAAAAAGCACTATTATTCAGCATCATCCGCGAAATTAGTCGGTCGTTTTTCAATATTGGGCTGCGTTTTTGGTATATTTTTCATATTTTACAGCACCTTGAAGAATATTAACTATGACCAGAAAAATAAGCCCACGAAGAGAAGCCGGACGAATAGTAATGATAATAGCGGGCATTATGTCTGCCGCCTTTGGCTTAAAGGGGTTCTTAATTCCTAATCATTTTATTGACGGGGGTGTAACCGGTATATCGCTGCTGATAAGCTCGCTAACTGATTGGCCGGTTTCTATTTTGCTTTTTATAATAAACATTCCTTTTATCTGGCTCGGTTATAAGCGTGTAGACAAAGTATTCGCCATAAAAACATTGGTGGCAATTATTTTACTGGCCCTGGTAATTTTCTTTGTAGAGTTTAAGGATGTAACCAATGACAAACTGCTTACCGCGGTATTTGGCGGTTTCTTTTTGGGGATGGGTATAGGCCTGGCTATGCGCGGTGGCTGTGTTATTGATGGCACTGAGCTACTGGCTGTTTATATAAACCCCAAGTCGTTCCTATCTATTGGCCAGATCATTTTAGTTATCAATATTGTAATATTCGGTGTTGCGGCTTTCTTTTTAGGTATTGAATCAGCATTATACTCTATTTTAACCTACCTCGCGGCCTCGCAAACTATTAATTATATTATTCAGGGCTTTGATGAGTTTACTGCTGTAACCATCATCTCACCCAAAAG
>CAMLFI010000155.1 GCA_946479225.1 uncultured Mucilaginibacter sp.
TTTAAATTAATTGGTGAAGGCCATGCGCCACTTGCTTTAGGGCCATAAAACAAGTAATCGGTAGTGTTTAAGTAATAATCTCCATCATTCCCTAACAACCCCGCCGGCGCTGTAGTGCCGCTATAAATTTTGGACCCTGCAGTTCCAGCCGCGCCTGTTGCTCCGGTGGCACCTGTTGCTCCCGTGGCACCAGTAGCGCCTGTTGCACCCGTAGCTCCGGTGGCTCCCTTGAGGCTGGTTGCTGCTCCCCATCCCGAACTTGTTTTAGGCCCATAAAAATCGCTGGTAGAAACGTTAAGGTAGAAATCACCCGTAGTTCCCAACGTGGCTGCCGGAGCCACTGTGCCAGAGTAAATTTTGGTACCATCGGCACCTGTTGCACCGACAGCGCCCGTGGCTCCGGTTGTGCCTGCGGCACCTGTGGGGCCTACGGGCCCCTCTTTAGTACAAGAAGTGAGAAGTACCGCTGCAGTAATAAATGTGAAAATTAATTGATTAAAATGTTTCATGGTAGTTTGATGTTTTAAATGTTTGTTAAACTATAAGGCTTTTTCTTAGCCTTATTTTAATTGACTGAAGCAAAGTAACAGTGTATTTTTGCTTCAATCATGCGTTTAACTACGTGACTACCATGCGAATATTACGCTTCTTTTTTGCGGTTCATACGTTAGTACAGGAAAGTTTAATGCAGGCCGAAGCCATGCAGGCCAGAGCGAACTTATTAAAATGTTAGAAGAAAGGTTATTAATGAAATCTTAAGCGGCAGATACCGGCCTATTATGATGGAGTAGTTAAATATAAAAAGCGCTTACTGAAAAAAGCCTAAGGGGGCCAGATCCGACCCCCTTAGGCTTTTTCAGCATTTTAAGATGCCGTTGGCCTGTCGCTGCTATGCAAGTTATGGCTTACCATAAAATGATGCAATTTAGCTCCAATTGCGGATGAATTATCAACTGCATACGTTCCGTATGCATCAACGATCAAGCCTTTCAAATCAAATTTAGGAGAGCTCACTGCGTAAACAATAGACATATCCGATGGGTTGCTTGCCCCTTCAAAACGATGAAATTCATCAATTGAAAAATCATCAGCTGTCATATGTATATCCCGTGATTTATCATCAACGGTATCCCCTTCTATACTAAGATTAGCGGTATATCCCTTTTTCATTAAATCGTTAGTGGCATCCACTAAGGTTTCATAATTTTCCATGGCAAATTAGTTTAAGTGTTGCGCCGCATAAGCGCACACATATTAAACTAAAAATGCAAAGTACTTGTTTGCGGTAAAAGTAATTTATGGCAAAAGGATTAAACTTCGCGGTTGATGTCCCAGTTTTCAAGGTAATCGGCAACCCGTTTAACAAACGACCCACCCAATGCGCCGTCTACCACACGGTGATCATATGATAATGAAAGGAACATCATATGCCGTATGGCTATTACATCACCCTCGGGGGTTTCAATAACGGCGGGCTTTTTCTTAATTGCGCCAATAGCCAAAATAGCTACCTGCGGCTGATTGATTATAGGTGTTCCCATCAGGTTACCAAACGACCCTACATTGGTGATGGTGAAGGTCCCTTCTTTTACATCATCGGGCTGCAGCTTATTTAAGCGGGCCTTTGCCGCCAGGTTATTAACGGCTTTGGTTAGCCCTAATAAGTTAAGCTCGTCTGCCTTTTTTATTACGGGAACTATCAGGTTTCCGTTGGGTAAAGCCGTAGCCATGCTGATATTTATAGCGGCTTTACGTATAATTTGCGTGCCGTTTACAGAGGCGTTAATAAGCGGAAAGTCTTTAATAGCTTTCACAACGGCTTCTGTAAAAATTGGCGTAAAGGTTATTTTTTCACCTTCGCGTTTTTCAAAGCTGTTCTTTATTTTTTCCCGCCACAATACCAGGCTTGTAACGTCAGCCTCAACAAAAGAGGTCACGTGTGGCGAGGTATGCTTGCTCATTACCATATGGTCGGCAATAAGCCTACGCATCCTGTCCATTTCTATTATCTCATCACCACCTGATACAGACGAAGTTTGGGTTGGGGCTGATATAGCAGGTTCGGGAGTTTCCTTAACAGGCGCGGGTTGAGCTTTTATCTCCTCTGTGTGTGGTTTAAGCTCGTCTGTTGCAGTATTTTGGGTGGGTGCGTATGATTGCCCCGATATTCCATTTGCCGTTCCTGAACGATCTTTAAGGTAATTTAAAAGGTCATCCTTTGTTAAACGACCTTCGGACCCACTTCCTTTAATGCTATCTAACTCGGCAGTGCTTATATTTTCCTGCAAGGCGATGTGCTTCACCAGCGGAGAGTAAAAACGCGGTGCATCATTTACAGAACGCTGCGGCACAAAAGCCTGGGCTTTTTCCAACAATTCAGTACCGGGTATATTTTCTTGTTTTTGTTCTTCCTCAATGGTAACAGTTACTTGCGGCGGAGTAGTGGCAACCCGCTCTGTGCTATAGGACGCCTGAGTTGTGTCAGCGGATAAATTTTCCTCATCTTGTAGGCCATCGTCGTCTGTTTCTATAATGGCAACAACATCCCCTACCTGAACAATATCATCCTCTTTACAAAGGCGTTCAACCAATCTGCCTGATACCGGCGATGGCACTTCAGAATCTACTTTGTCTGTGGCTATTTCAATTACCGCATCATCCGCTTCGATATAATCACCAGGGTTTTTTACCCATTTAATTATAGTTGCTTCCGCAACACTCTCCCCCATCTTTGGCAATAACAACTGGTATTTGGCCATACAGAATATATAGTTATGAGTTCAAAATTATAAAATTACCGCATTAGTTGTTAACATCCTTAAGTAAAGTATTCAACATTGCCAGTGCAGCTGTAGCACTACGTTCAATATTTTGTATTCTTTTGCTACCAAATATGAATTTTTTCACTGCGATCTTCTCAACCGAACCTACTGCTATCCAAACAGTTCCAACCGGCTTATCCGGTGTACCACCATCTGGCCCGGCAATACCTGTTACAGCGATAGCAAAATTAGTATTGAAATTTTTTAACGCCCCACTCAACATTTCAGTGACAGTTTCTTCACTTACAGCACCAAAATCACTTATCGTTTCGTCCTTCACGCCCAAAATTTGTTGTTTTAAGGCATTGCTGTAAACCACCCCGCCACCGGCAAAAACTTTTGAGGAACCTGCATGCTGTGTAAGCAAATGCGAAATATACCCGCCGGTGCAGCTTTCAGCAACAGAGAGTGTAAGTCTCTTACTTTCCATTAAGTTGAGTACCGCTTTTTCAAGGGCAATGTCTTCCGTTGCAACCAAGATATCACTTACCCTTTCCACAATTTCAGCGGCAAACGAATCAACCTCCTGCGCAAGGCCGGCATCGTTATCGCCATACCCACTCAGGCGTAATCTAACCTGCCCTAATTTGGGCAAATACGCCAGTTTAATATGCTCAGGTAATCTATCTTCTATATCGGCAATACGTTTAGCTAAAAATGATTCCCCTTCGCCCGCTGTTAATAATGTTTTATGAATAATTACAGGTAGTTTGAAAGCGATTTTTAACCGCGGGATAACCTGCTCGTCCATCATGTACATCATCTCAAACGGCACGCCGGGCATTGACACATAAATTTTTCCATTGTTTTCAAACCACATACCTGGCGCGGTGCCGTTATGATTTATAATAACTTCGCAATTTTGGGGCACCATAGCCTGCGCCTTGTTTATATCCAGCAGCGGGCGGTTGTTTTTTGCGAAGATGCGTGTAACATTGGCTAAAGTGTCGGCATTTTCAATCATTCCGACATTAAAATATTCGGCCAGCGTATTTTTGGTGATATCATCTTTGGTGGGCCCTAAACCGCCGGTAATTAAGATAATATCGGCCCTTGAAGCAGCCTCGGCCAATGCTTTTAAAATATGCTCCCGGTCATCTGATACCGATGATATCTGTTTTATTTTGATGCCGATATTATTTAGCTGCCGGGCCATCCACGCCGAGTTGGTGTCAACTATCTGCCCTATTAATATTTCGTCGCCTATGGTGATAATTTCTGCGCGCATTAGTATCTGTTAAAAAAGCCGTTATTGGTGTAATCGCTTCGTTTGGTTAGCTTAAGCGCCTGCAATATATCTGACCGCACCCGTAGCGTAACGTTGTATGATTTATAGTAACCAAATGGCAACCACGATATAGCGAGATCCCAGCAATGCAAATCCCGGTATATTGAAAATGATGTTGCGCTGCTTAGTTTGGCGGCCCTTATATCATAATTCGTCATAAACTGTACTTTCCATTTTGGTGTAATGCTAACATCTCCATTAACCATTACAGTATTTATTACAGACGAACTGGTAATACCGTTGCTATAGCTAAAGTTATAATTAAAGTTCATGTTCCATGGCACTTTAAAATCAATGTAGGCGCCCGGGTCACTATTCAATAATGCTAATTTATCGGCCTGTTCCGGCGTAGCTCCCAACATTGTTTGACCGGGCTGCTGTTGCCTGTTAACCGGTTGCTTTAATGAAGTGGCATTGAGGCTGCCGCCTAATGTAAATGTAAAATTTAAAAGTGTAGGGAACCTGCCGTCCTGCCAACTGTACCGGTTTACACGGCGGGCTACTCTTACAATTTGATTATTAGATATTGAATCGAGGATCTGCGAGCTGTAAGGATCCAAAGTTCCGCTAATGTTAATATTAATGCGATCATGAATTATAGCTGTGTGAGCTGAAAAGCTGATGTTCGAAAGCCGAAAAGAATCTGCTGCAAAATTATAAAAGGTATTTAGGCTTAAGCCTTGAATGAGCATTATTTTTCTGTCTGTTTGTACGCTGTCTGTGCTTTTGGCACGTACTTTCGCTTCAATATTATTATCAATACCAATGCCTATACCTGCTGCAGTACCTCCGCCCGGGCCGCCAAATGCTGACCCGTCAAAAATAGAATAGCGCCTTGACGTTACGGGGTAAGGAACAGTAGCATTCGTAACAATAACTTTATTGTAAGGGCGGTTCAGGCCAGAGTAATCCGGACGATAACTAAAGCTGATATTCGGTGTAATAACGTGTCTTATCGCCCTTAAAGAGCCCTTTTTAAAATTGACGGTACCGTAAACTTTTGTGCTGAAGCCCCCACTAATAGAATAGTCGCCGGCACGGGCAAATCCGGGGATGGTATCGGTAGCCAAGGAATCGGCGCGTGCGTAACGTTGTCTAATGGTTTGAAAATTCCAACGCTCGTTGTAGCTAAAGCCCGTATTAAACTGGAAGTACGTTAACACATTCAAACTCAATCCAACCGGAATTTGATGACTAACACCACTACTCATTTTTTTGAGAACGCTATTAGTAAACAATTCTTTTTCGGGGACATTACTCAATCTGTTTGTTGCATTTAAAGTATAGCCTACGGTAATACGTTGATACCATTTTTGCTCACCAACCCTGTCTCTTTTATCAAATGGGTTAATTGTTGACATACTAAAAGTAACACGCGGCAGCTCAAGATTTACAGTTTTGGCGGTCAGATCCTGGTTATGTGCCAAACTCACGTTTAGGGCAAATGGTGTTCCTTGCCAGATACGCGAGTAGGAAACCGAAGACTGTAACTGGTTTTGCGTTAACGCCTGCAGGTTATAGCCTGTTGTGGCCGGGTTATCTTGATAATAGCTTGATGTACCTGCACTTACCGACGCGCTAAAAGTTCTACCGGGATTGGCATTAGGACTTTGCGAGTGGTTCCAGTTAATATGAAAATTGGTACGGGGAGGGTCTCCCGGCAACGCATAATTATGTGAACTGTAACTAAGCGACAGTCCGCCGGTATACTTATACCGTTTCATATAATTCATGGCGCTGGTTACCTCGTAAGAGCCATTGGAATAATAAGTTCCGGTGGTGGTAAGGTCCATATATTCGTTCAGGGCCAAATAATAGCCAAATCCGCGCAGAAAAAAGCCCAGCGTGGCATCCTCACCAAAAGTGGGTAAAATAAAGCCTGAAGATTTAGTATCCGGCTTGGGAAAAAATCCAAAGGGAAGCCCGATCGGCATCGGCACCCCCGCTATCTCCAGATAAGCCGGCCCCGATATGATCCGTCTTTTCTCGCCGATACCCCGTGTAATAACTATTCCGTAATCAGGATCGGGCTTATCGCAAGCGCTTAATATAATGTTGTGGTAGGCTACCTCATCCTCACTTATCTTTTTTACCTGGCCGTGCGAAATATAGTTTTGCTCCTGCTGCGTAAGCACATTCCACGTTTTTACCTTTTTTGTTTCGTAATTTGATATTAATGAATCTGAAGTCACGGGTGCATCCGTCCCCTGCTTAATAATCGGACGACCGGAATATCGACCTGTAACCGGGTCAACAGCGCC
>CAMLFI010000156.1 GCA_946479225.1 uncultured Mucilaginibacter sp.
AGTTCACGATAATGGCCTTTACGGGCCTTTACCACAGGTGCCATTACATTAATTGGCTGTCCGTCGAATCTGTCTAATATGGTTTTAAAGATCTGGTCTTCGCTCATGCGCTCCATCTTTTCGCCGCTAACGTAGGAGTAAGCTATACCCGTACGGGCATAAAGCAAACGCATAAAATCGTAGATCTCTGTAATAGTACCAACAGTCGACCGCGGATTTTTACTGGTGGTTTTTTGCTCTATAGCGATAACCGGACTCAAGCCCGAAACCTTGTCAACATCCGGCCGCTCCATACCGCCCATAAACTGGCGCGAGTACGCAGAGAATGTCTCCATATACCTACGCTGACCCTCGGCGTAAATGGTATCAAAAGCCAATGATGATTTACCGCTGCCACTCAAACCGGTAATAACTACCAGCTTGTTACGCGGAAAAGAAACGTCGATGTTTTTAAGATTATGTACCCGCGCCCCGTATACTTCTACTTCACTTTGCTCGCCCAGGTCGATGTATTTGTCGTCCATATTATATATAAAACCGTTGCCGGTAAAAATGCTAAAATTTTAAGCAAATATATAAAAAAAGCCCGGCTTGCCATTGGCAAACCGGGCTGCATGTGCTCCGTAAATTATGGTTAATTATACGCAATAAGATTTTGTGGCTGGAACTTTACAAAAGTGTAATATTCCGAATAGCCGTATTTTTTAGGTTTAGCAATAATCTCTTTCATGGCAATAATACTGTAAACATAGTTGCCCGTTTCGCGGTTCAACTTCATCATAAAGTAATTGTCCTCTTTTTGGCTGTTTATTGCTTTTTCCAGTTTAACTTCTCCGTTGTTGTAGGCCGCGGCCGCCAATGTCCAGCTGTCAAACTCGTCATACAATTCGTTAATGTACTTGCATGCGGCAATGGTAGCTTTTTTAATGTCCCTGCGCTCGTCAACTTTACGGTTAACCTTTAACCCATAGGTGCGTGCGGTGCCCGGCATAAATTGCCAAAGTCCTGCTGCTCCTTTTGGAGACGTTCCTTCGTGCAAGCCTGATTCAACCAAAGGAATGTATTTAAAATCCTCGGGTATGCCATGAGCTTTTAAAATGGGCTCAATTATAGGAAACAGCTTTAAAGCCTTTGCATGCAGTATATTAGACTGTATGTTTTTGTAATTGTGATTTTTAAGGGATTTCTGTAATTTTCTGTACACAGCGGCATTAACGGGCAGGGCCTCGTCTGCAAAACTGTAATCATTAGCGGCTTCAGTAGTGTTAGTGTTAATAACCAAATTAGGTATTACGTACGTTACCGGCGTTACTATTTTTGGCGCGGGTTTTGTTATTACTGAGCTTGCAGTGTTAAGCTTGAAAATGATTAGCAGCACCACTATTACGGAGCACGTAATTAAGTGTTTTTTCATCATTTTTTCTTCGTTGTTAAATGAACTATTGGGTAATTTCTTTTGCAAAGGTACCGTTTATTAAGCACATTGTCAAACACTTGCAGTTGCCTTAGTGTTTTGAGAAATTTAAAATAAGTTAAAAATCGCCGTTTAAAGTGGTTTAAACGCAGTTTTTGAACCGGCAAAAAAAATTGAAAAAAGCCCCCTTGGCGGCGCAAAAAAAGCTATCTTTGCGGCTTCACGCTGCGAAAGCGCAATCAAAAAACATATGGTATTTAAACGACCAACAAACAGTCGCGACGACAGAAACGGCAAGTCATCAAACCGCAATACAAAGGGTGATGATAATTCAAAAAGACCTTCTTCGTCAAACCGTGGTAGCTTCTCAAAAAGCACGGACAAATCAAGCAACAACGATTCTAAAAAAAGATATTCAAGCGGCCCCGCTGCCGAGCGCAGTTCTTTCTCCACACCCGGCGAAAAGAAAAGCTATGGTCCGCGTAAACCTTACTCAGGCAGGCCAACCGGCGACGGTGGTGGTGAAAGCAAAGGCTTTGAGCCACGCAAAAAGCCATACTCGGGACGTTCGGCCGATAGTGGCGATGATAGCCCAAAAAGAAGTTTTGGTGCCGATAAAGGTGAATCAACCAGAAAGCCATATGGCAGCCGTTCAGAAGGCGGCAGCGATCGCCCTAAAAGAAGTTTTGGTGGTGAAAGAGGCGAAGGCAAAAGCTTCAATTCAGACAGAAAGCCGTACGCCGGACGTTCTGCAAGCGGTGACAGTGATCGCCCAAAAAGAACCTTTGGAGGTGATAGAAGCGAAAGCAGAGGCGCTGATGGAGATAGGAAGCCCTATGGCGATCGTTCTACCGGCAGTTCAGAAGACAGACCTAAAAGAAGTTTCGGTGGTGACCGTCCCGAGAAAAAACGCTTCGAAACATCATACGAGAAAAAACCTGAACGCGCAGGTGGCAGCACAGATAAACCCAAAAGAGCTGGTTTTGAATCGCGCGGTGGCAAAAAGTTCGACAGCGGTTCAAAACCCGGAGCGTTTAAACGCGATGGTGATAAACCCTTCCGCAAACCAAGGCCCGAAGGTGAAAATCCTGATGCGCCGGTTAGAACCATGCGTAGCAAAAAAGCTACCGAGCCTAAAGAATCAGGCCTGATAAGATTAAACCGTTACATAGCCAACGCAGGTATTTGTTCAAGGCGTAAAGCTGATGAGCTGATAGAGGCAGGTGTTGTATCTGTTAACGGCGAAGTTATATCTGAATTGGGTTTCAAAGTTGATCCGTTTAAAGACGAGATACGCTACAACGGCGAAATGCTGAAACGCGAAAAAATGGTTTATGTATTGTTAAATAAACCAAAAGATTATATCACTACAACAGAAGATCCGCAGGAGCGCCGCACCGTTATGCATTTGGTTGAAAAAGCCAGCAGGGAGCGGATTTATCCAATTGGGCGACTGGACCGTAACACAACAGGTTTATTACTGATGACCAATGACGGCGATCTGGCTGATAAGCTTTCTCATCCGCGCAGCAACATAAGTAAGCTGTACCATGTTGAGTTAAGTAAAACTGTGAGCCAGGGCGATCTTAATAAAATTGGTTTTGGGGTTGAGCTTGAGGATGGTTTGATCAAGCCTGATTCAGTATCGTACGTAGCAGGTGGTTCAAAACGCGAAATAGGCATACAGATACACAGCGGTAAAAACCGTATTGTACGCCGCATATTTGAGAGCCTGGGTTACGAGGTGGTTAAATTGGATAGGGTGGTATATGCCAACCTTACCAAGAAAGATCTTCCGCGTGGACGCTGGCGCTTTTTGGATGAAAAAGAGATCATCCAGCTTAAACATCTGATCAAATAGATCAATTATCAAAATATATATAAAGCCCCGACCGTTAATGGTCGGGGCTTTTGTTTTATGGTATTTGTTAGGAGTTGTGTAATTTGCGGTATATACTTAATTTGATTTGCGCTATGAACAAATTATTCATCTCTCTGTCTATTGTATTACTACCTGTAATAACTATGGCACAAAAGAAAGATAAATCAGCTACCCCAAAAGTTTTTGATCTTCTAATAGGTGGATACACGGCGCCTGATGGGAATAGGGGTATCACCGTCTATCGTTTTTATGCCGAAACGGGACGCGTGGCTTTTTTAAGCGAGATAGAAACCACAAGTCCCACTTTCTTGTGCGTATCGCCCGATAGGAAGTTTGTTTACTCGGTTAATGCGGTTGCAGAGGGTGGGGTGAGCGCTTTTAGCTTTGATTATAATACCGGAGCACTTAAATTCATCAATAAGCAACCATCGGTAGGGGCTAATCCCGCACATATTACTATTGATAAAGATGCGAAGAACGTTATTGTGTCAAATTACAATAATGGTACACTTTCTGTACTGCCGGTAAATAAAGATGGTTCACTAGGCCCTGCCTCGCAAACTATAATTGGTGAAGGAAACAGCGTAAATCCTCAGCGGCAGGCAGGCCCGCATTTTCATTCTGCTAATTTTTCGCCTGATGAGAAGCATGTGCTGTACGCCGATCTGGGAACTGATAAACTTTACATTGCCAAATACAAGGCAGGTAAAACACCTCCTTTAACCCCTGAAGAAGTAGCATTTGAAAAAGTTAAACCCGGCGATGGGCCACGCCACATGGATTTCTCGCCTGACGGTAAATTTTTATACCTGCTTAACGAAATGGGAGCAACTATAAATGCTTATGCGTACAATAAAGGCAAATTAACGCTGGTAGACAATGTAAATATGTCACTACCGAATTTTACAGGTCGCAATGGAGCGGCAGATATACATTTAACTCCGGATGGCAAATTTTTATACGCCACAAACCGCGGTACGGCAAATGAATTGTTGGTTTATGCTGTTGATCAGGTAAGCGGTAAATTAACCTATGTTACCCGTTACCCAACGGGCAAAGAGCCGCGTAACTTTGTTATTGAACCCAGCGGAAACTTTTTATTGTTAGCGGCTCAGCAGTCAAATATTATTCAGATTTACAAAATAGAAAATAAGATAGGCATTTTGACGCCATTAAACAATCCTATTAGCATACCGTCGCCTACGGTTTTAAAATTGGTATCTGCGGAGTGACAAATTAACATTACGTTAGCAATTGTCTGGCCTATCTGCCAAAACTCATTAATATCGAGGTTTTTAAGCCTTGGCTTCTTTGCCCTTCCCTGGAATAACGCGCTGCCCGGCCGGGTATTTCTTAATACAATTTGATCTCATTGGCAATGTAAATAGGGGCTTTCACCTGTGTGCAACCTATCAAGCAGTTTCTTGTTTACCCGGGATTGGTAATCTTACACATTCTATAACGTTTAAGGCACTTATCTGTTATGATGCAATTATCATGTTAAACGTTTTATAATTTGTTTGGTCAAAAAATCAAACATTGATATTAATCGGAAGTTTACAAATATAAATATTATGAAATTGTTTGATAAAGCATGGTGTATTGGCCTGTTAGCAGTATTGTTAACCGCTTTTACACCTCGTGAATCACTGGCCCAGGGAGGTTATATCTCAAATCAGGAGTTTTACGATGAACTGTCGCCTTACGGCGCCTGGGTTTATTCGCCACAATATGGAGACGTTTGGGTCCCCGATGCCGAGGATGGCTTTAGGCCGTATGGCACCCGGGGCTATTGGGTTTTAACTGAATATGGCAATACTTGGGTATCTGACTATCCCTGGGGCTGGGCTACTTTTCATTATGGCCGCTGGCACTTTGACGATTATTATGGCTGGGTGTGGGTTCCGGGGAACGAATGGGGACCAGCCTGGGTTAACTGGCGGCAGGGTGGTGGCTATTACGGATGGGCGCCGCTCGGCCCGGGTATAAGCATTAATATAGCTATCGGTAACAGCTATCGCACTCCGGATTATTACTGGACATACGCCCCCGAAATATATATAAACAGCCCGCGGGTTTATGATTACTATGTGCCGCGTACGCAGGTAGTTAATATAGTAAACAGAACAACTGTTATTAATAATACCGTTGTGATAAATAACCGCACGTATATTGGCGGGCCTCGGGCTATGGATATACAACGCGTAACCCGTACAGCGCCGCGCGTATACAGCATCAACGATGCACGCAGGCCGGGCGCTGTAAATATCACTAATAACACCGTGAATATTTATAAACCCAACGTAACGATCAATAAAAATGCACGCCCGGCACGCGTGGTAGACGGCGAGGCTTATCGCAGGGCCAACCCCGGCCAACGTATTGCTGCCGACCCGGGGAGAAGAGCCGACAATGACAAGGCTAATACGGCTAAACTGGTGGCTGCCGCCCGCAGCGAAAGACCCGACAATAACGTAGTGCGTGTAAATGGTAACGACCGTAGACCGCAACAGCGGGATAACGACATAAATACGCCGGGCAACAGATTCGGGAATAGAGACGCGCGTAACAGAAATGCTGATGATCCCGCCGGTAATGCTCAGCAAGAGCAACGGAGGCAGCAAAATGCTGAACAGCGTTTAGGGCAGCGTGAACAACAACCCGGACAGGACGATGCGCAGCAAAGACTGAAGGGTGAGCAAAGGCAACAGCAACGTGAGCAACGCCGCCAACAGGCCGACCAAAACCGTGCTCAACCTGACCAGCAGGATGTGCAACGCCGGCAGGAGCAACAGCTGCAACGAGAAGCGCGTCGCCAGCAGGTGGCCCAAAATCGTCCTCAGCAGCCTGACCAGCAGGAGCAACAACGCCGGCAGGAGCAACAGCAACAGCGTCAGCAGGAGCAACAAATGCGACGTGAACAGCAACGCCAGCAGCAACAGGCCGAGCAACAGCAGCAGCGGCAACCCGAAAGACAACAGGAGCAGATAGTAAAACCCTAGAATAGGGAAAGGGTGGAGATATCGGTGGTCGACCAAAATATAAAAAAGAAAAGCCGGGAGGAG
>CAMLFI010000157.1 GCA_946479225.1 uncultured Mucilaginibacter sp.
CTGATGCAGTTACCGTAAACGTTTGCTGCTGGCCCTGCGCAAGCGTTTGCTCATTAATGCTGCTTTTAACACCATTATCGGTAATTGCCTGCGCGGCCTTTGGCATATTTAACAAGCCCCACCCATAAATGTAGTCGGGACCGACGTTTCCGGCATCAAAAGCAGTATGGCATGCAAGGCCCTTTAAAGTAGCCGCACGCATAAAGCTACCTGCATTTTTTTGCGCGTAATACTCTTGCAAAAGAAACAATGAGCCGGTAATGTTTGGCGCCGCAAACGAGGTGCCCGACAGCGGGCTATAAGATGCCACGCCACTACTACTTGTAGATTGTATGTTAACACCATCACCCACAAGGTCGGGTTTTATACGCCCGTCATCAGTTGGGCCCCAGCTGCTAAAACCGGCTATACTTATACCGCTACTTGTTGTAGGTCCAAAAGGCAATGGGTTAATGGCACCAACTGTTAGTATATTTTTAGCATTTCCTGTAACACTGATAATATCATACCCATCATTGTTGCTTATGGATGCCGGGCGCGGGCCTTTATTTACAAAGCTTTGATTTGTAGCACTGGCATAGCCGTAATAAGTTTGTCCAACCGCCGGCCCATTCTCGTCCCGACTATTACCGGATGACTCAACTATTAAATAATAGGGCGCATTGTAAGCTATTCTATCAAAATCGCGGGTACGCGCGCCGTAAAAGCCAAATTTGTAATCAAAATTATCTCCTGGTAAACCAGACCATTCCCATCTCAGATCAGTTGAATTATAGTTCCACCCTGCAACTTCGCCATAGGAGTGATTGGATATTAATAAATTGGGTGCCGCAGTTCCCATTTCGGCAATATCGTTGTCAAAATCATAGGACGCAAGCGTATTAGCACCGAATGCCATTCCGCGCGAAGGCGCGTAAATGCCCTTAGCGTTGAGCGTTCCGGCCACGTGCGTTGCATGATCAATAACCGATGAATTATCGCCAAAGGTGATCGTCTTTCCGGCAAACTCCTGGTGCGTGCTTAATAACCTTCCCCCATCCCACATGGCCCATTTACCATTTAAAAAAGCGCTTGAGCCGGATAAGTTGAGCCCTAAAGATCCGCCGGGCTGTACACGATTAGTCCCGGTAGTGGCAGCGGCCGTTGTATTATTATGTGTAATAAGATATACGGGAAAGCCCAGAGAATCAATACCTTGAAGAGAAACTATACCGCCGTTCGGTACTTGCCGGCTTATTGACCATCCCCTCACCGGTGCCAAGGCTAATGCCCTTTGTCGCGCTACAGAAAATTTGTTATTGGCATCAACTGCAATTACGCTAAGCTGTTGCCTGTTGGCTTCGGTAACAAGCGGCCGCTGTGCCATGGCAGGCCCAAATAAAATACAATAAAGAAAAAAACAAAGCCCAACGTAACGTTTAATCATACAACCTGTTAACCGCAACAACAACGTAAACGGCTTTAACAAGTTTCTGCATTTTAAATGAGATTAAGAAATTTTAATCAGAGAAAGAGGGGGTTGAAAAGCGGGGATTATATGCCGCAAAACGTGAAAAAAACTACCCAAAAAGGCTTGCGCTTTCCATACAGGTGCTTTTTGATTATTTAAGGAAATAGCGCTTTAACCAATCCATTATACGATTTTCGGCATATTTAATGTAATTTTTATAACGATATCCGATTTTTCTTAACAAAAAACCATGCCAGCATTATTTTTGCTTTACGTGCGCGTAATTCACTTATTCATGGTAAAGAAACTACTTATTAAAATATCTGCCACAGCACTTTTTTTGGGGTGTTTTATGAACTTAAAAGTTCAAGCGCAGGAATATTATGATGCAGTTAACTCGCCCAGACAATATTACTACAATAGTTTAGAATCGGCTACGGCAGGAAGCCCCTCAACTTTTTTACCCGGAGCTGGGTCCACTCGCAGTGCTGCGGCTACCATCGATGTTGTTTCCAGTTCATCTCTAAACTCAAGCAAGAGCTTTTCAACATTAGGTTTAGCATCCGTAGGGTATATTCAATGGAATTTCATGAACAGTTCCGGAGCTGCCGGGTTAAACTTGAACGCACGGGCATATGAGTGGGAATTTGATTATAAGAACGTTACCGTTACGGCCCCTAACGATCCGACACCAAATATGACTGCAGGCGTAGATGCCTGGAGATATTGGCTTATTGCAAATTCATATACAGGCGTTAACAGCACTTTAGGTGTTTATGTCACTGTGGTAAACGGCAACCTAAAGCTAATTAGTAAATACGGCACAGCAAGCAATCAATGGAAAGATTATGGTATTACTATTCCTTTGCCAACTAACAGTGATACCTTTCAGATAAGAGTATTAAGATCTATAGATGGTTATTATTATATCTATGTTTTAGACAGAAATACCGGAGTTACTTCAATAAGCGGATCATACAACGTGGGCAAAACAGAGGGTGCGCTTGATATGTCTACCTACAATTATTCTTACCTGGAAGCTACTTCGTCAGCAAGCAACCGCTTTCAATGGGATAATTTTAATTTTTATACGCCAAGGATTGACTATGTTCCTATAAGTGGCACAAACAGTGGTATATCAGATCCTATTTATCCCGGAATGGGCACCGCAATATTTTATGGCGTAAATGTTAGGGCAAGAGGCGATATCATAATGGGCAGGTTTGTTATTAATTACACAGGAGATATAACAAAGATTTTTAACAACAGCGCATCGTTATATGAAAAAAGCAGCACCCCATTATCTACAAGTGGAGCAACCCTTTTGAAAAACAATTATGCCCTGCAAAATAATGGTAGCAGTAATCAAGTCGACTTGTCTGATCTAAATAAGCATTATTATTCGGGAGGAAATACAGATGGCACGACTGGTGGCGTAATAAATTATTTTTTTACGGCAACGGCGTTAACAACATTTACAAGTGGCTATCCTACATCTGTTACTTATTCGGTAAGTACAACTGCTAATGATAACTATGCGCAGTTTTTTAGCACCTCACCACCTTATAATTCCAGCTCAGTAAGCTCGGTATCGGCACCTGCCGCAAGTGGCGATGTGTACGATTGGACAGGCGCAAATACATCATGGACAACAAGCGGTAGCTGGACGAAAAATACTGCGGCATCAACAGCAAATCCCTCCACAAGTACAGATATTGCAAGAATAGGCGTGGTAGCTTATACAGGTGCCAATCAACCGGACCTGCCCGCCAACATCACGATCGGAAAGCTTATTTTTGGTAGTAACAATACGCCAACCATAACAATGTCTAATAATAAGGTTTTAACAGCCTCAACCGGAGTTGAGGTTCAAAGCGGCGCTACGGCTACTCTTACAGGTGGAAATAACAGAAGTTCGCTTACTTTATCGAGCGGATCGATTTCTTCAATTGCCTCGGGGGCCACGTTAACTATCGCCAATAGTATTGACCTTTCGAACGCGGGCGCTTTCAGCTCGGCCGGCTCGTTAACTCTTGGTGATGATTTTACAAATACGTCGACAGGAACATTCTCTGCAACGGCTGGTACTGTCAATTTTAACGGAACATCAAATCAAGCTATTTCAAATGCCAGTTCTACCACTGTAGCTTTTTATAATTTAACGGTGAGCAACGCCACCACTACAAGTCGTACCAAAACACTCAGTTCCGGCAATTTTTCTGTTGCTTCGGGTGGTACGCTTACTATGTCGGGCTATTCTGTGTTAGTGGCCGGTGGTTTTTTAACTTTATTGTCTGACATAACAGGTACAGCCAGCGTTGCCGCTATACCAGCAACAAACGCCAGCATAACCGGGACGGTTATTGTACAACGTTATTTCACCGGCGGCGCGTTAAGTAACCGGGGCTGGCGTTTAATGAGTTCGCCTGTTAACAACACCACAACTGTTCCTGTAACAACTTCTGCGACATCAAACTTTACCAGCTGGAAAACGAATTTGATAGTAACCGGAGCAGGAGGAAGTGTAAGTGGTTGGGACCAACCAAGTGGTTATACTGCCAATGGCCCAACCATTTTGTTTTATAATAATGCAGGTGTTGGCACTTTTACCATTCCTACAACATTTTCTTCTACAACGAGTAAGGCAGGGCAAGGGTTTTACTTTTATTTTAGAGGTAATAACACCAGCCCCTTAAGCAAACTTGTAAGAACAAGTGGTAACTTTTCTGTTCCGGAATCAGGCGTAGTGGGCCTACAATCAGGCACGCTTAACCAACAAGGGTTTGCTTACACACTTTCAAACGCTGGTACCGGATACAACCTTGTAGGCAATCCTTATCCTTCGTCAATTTCTATTACCTCGGGCGCTTTAACAGGCACTACGGGCTTTGTATATACTTATACCCCTGGTGGTAATAGCGTTACACAAAACACCGTACCCGTTACAATTGCCAGCGGGCAGGGATTCTTTTTAAAATCAAACAATGCAACCAGTTCAATAACTTTTTCTGAATCGTTAAAAACAACCGGGCAGCCATTAACACTGTTAATGGGAATGCCTGTAAAGGAAGTAGGCGAAGGGATTGTTAAATTACAAATGGTTCAAGATAGTGCCAACTACGATTTCGCTCAGCTAAGGTTCTCAAACGACTATACTGCCAACTACATTGATACGGAAGATGCCGACGATTTTAATGGCAGCGGACAAACGGTTTTTTTTGGAGCTATGACAGCTGATAAACATTTGGTAGGAATAGCTTCACAACCTCTGGATAAGAAAAAAACTTCCGTTCTTTTAAGTGTAAATGATAATAGCAGTGGCATTTTCACCATAAAAAAGGTCGACATATCCAATATACCTAACAAGTATGATGTATGGCTAATGGATAATTTTAAAAAGGATTCGTTGGATTTGCGCGCCAATAGTACCTACAATTTTAATCTTGATAAAAGCAATTCTTTAACTTATGGCAATAGTCGTTTTGAGGTGGTAGTAAGATTAAAGGCGTTACCACCCTATAAGTTAATAGCTTTTCATGGACAAAAAAGCCCTACCGGCAATGTTTTAAAATGGAGCACTCAAAATGAATATGATTACACGTATTTCGAGTTGCAAAAAAGCGTAGACAATAAAAATTTTGAGGGTGTTAATAATTCTATTTCGACATCGGCCGGGAATTACGATTTTACGGATCGCTCGACAACGGACGCTTTGGTATATTACCGCCTTAAACAAACTGATATATATGATGTGGTAACCTATTCTTCGGTTATAGTGTTAGAAAAACAAAAAGAAGAAGCTGCTGTATTTAGCGTATTTCCAAATCCGGTTAGCGACATTCTTAAATTTGAGATAAAGCAAGATGTGAAGGGTTCAATAAAAATCTCAATCTACAATTCTACAGGAATGATTGTAAAGTCTGCCACATTTAATTCAAAAATGGGGCAAGAGAACGTATCTTCATTGTTGCCGGGTTCATACACTATTGAACTTTTTGATAACGGAAGCAGTAAGGTTATTACGTCAACAAAATTCATAAAACTATAAGATATATTGCATGCAAAAGGTTCAGAGAATATTAGTTTTATTTAGTTGTTTGATACTTGCAAGCGTCGCCGCATTTGCAGACGATCCTGTACCATGTTCGGGCGACGTTGATGATCCTGGATATGATCCAAACGGTTGTAACCTCCCGCTTGATAACTGGGTGATCGTACTTGTTATAGGCGGCTT
The DNA here is from genome assembly GCA_946479225.1 of uncultured Mucilaginibacter sp. Next base: position 5,685 of record CAMLFI010000157.1, read on the forward strand.
AATATTCGCTACGTGGTACTTACACAACAAACAAAAAAAGGAAGCTACAGTATAGCTTCCTTTTTGCATTATAACGGCTTTATTATCTAACAGGCCCGCGATAACTTACTCCGCTGCCTCCTGCGGGTGGTGCAGATGACGGAGCCAAACTAAGCTGATCAAATATACCGGCAACAACTTTAGGCAGGTCTTCCACATTTTTTTGGTAGTCTTTGTGCACCTCGCCTACACCAAATCCGCGCCAAACTACTTGCTTTGAGCGCCTGTCTACCAAATCAATGATCAAGGTTCCTTCTTTGTAATGCTCGTGTTCAATTGACGTTCCGCCGTAAACAAATGGCGGGCCGTAAGCATAATAATATGGCCTGTACCAGCCGCCCCAGCCTAAACCGCCCCAACCTAAACCACCATAGCCATAGCCCCCAAAACCACCACCGTAATAATTAGTATAGTAGTTAGTGCGACTTCCTCTGCCTACAACGCTGGTATAGCTCACCAACAAGTCCGGGTCGCGCTGTTGCAAATTTAAGCCTTTTTGGGTTAAGGCCTGAGTAGCTGCATCCTTTATTTTGGCGTCGGCTACAAAATTGTTTTCTGATGCTGTGCCATTAGCCGGCGGCATCCATGCAA
>CAMLFI010000158.1 GCA_946479225.1 uncultured Mucilaginibacter sp.
TACGATTAAAAACGTAGAACGATATATAAACGAGAAAAACCGCCGACACGATATATGCCAGGTTCTTTTTTAAATTATAGGGGATGGGGTAGTTTTTCTGACCCCAGATGTAGGAGAGTACCATCATAACTGTGTAAGCTGCAAATGATATCCACGCGGATGCCATGTAGCTATATTTGGGAATGAAAGCGACATTAAGAACGATAGTTAGTACCGCGCCGATGCCGGATATATACAATCCATATTTGGTTTGGTCTGACAGTTTATACCAAACAGAAAGGTTCATGTAAATACCAAGCGCTACGTAACCAAACAATAGCGGCGGTACAACTTTAAGCCCAACCCAGTACTCTTCGTTATTAATATAGTGTTTTAGTATCTCGATATTGGCTACTACGCCAACAAACATCATACACATAGCTATAACAAAATAGTCCATTATGCGGGCATAAGTGTAACCTGCATTTTTATTTTTAGCATGGCTGAAGAAGAAGGGCTCGGCACCCATTCTGAACGCCTGATTAAACAAACTGGCAAATATTGATAATCTCGCACACCCGGAATAAATACCCAGATCGTGCTCGCTGATATCTGAGGGAAGTAATTTTCCTAAAAGTATCTTATCAAGGTTCTCGTTTACAAGGAATGAAAGATTAGCAATAAGGATTGGCCCACTATAAATTAGCATCCGCTTAAACATTACCCTGTCAAACTTTAATTGCAGTTGTAATAGTTGAGGTATCAGCATTAAAAGTGTTACCGCGCTCGCTATTAAATTTGCTAGAAACGCATATGCAACCCAACCATGCACATACCATCCCGATAACCATTGCCAGCCAAAAAATTGGTGACTTATCCAATAGGGTATAACTACAACTAATAACAAGTTTAATGATACTGTAATTGTAATATTAACCACCTTTATAAAGCCGTATTTCATGGGCCGTCCATCTGCTCGTAGTTTAGCAAAAGGTATCACGCACCATGCATCAAGTATAAGTATGCCAATAAAGTACTTAATATAAAGGGCGAACTCAGTTTGTGGTATGTCCTTGCCTATTTTTATAAGTCCGGCAAGGGTATATGTGAACGGTACGGTTAGCAACAGAAAGAAAACCGTTACACTGAAAATAACCCAAAAGCCATTATTATAAACCTGCTTTTTATTATCCGGAAATTTATTGAGGTACCTGAAGAAAGTGGTTTCCATGCCGAAAGCCAATAGCGCCTGAAAAATAGACGCATATGCAAACATGGTACTGAATATGCTATAAACCTTAGGTAAATACGCACCTGTAAAAAGCGGAGTAAGTAACGAGCTTAACAGGCGCTGCACTATAGTACTTAACCCATATATAGCAGTCTGCCCCGCAAATTTTTTAGCTGTAGACAATAGAATTTAGTAAATTAAGTAACAGCGATTATCAAAGTAGCGATGCGTTTTAAACCCATCGCTATTTAGATAATCCTCTTTTTAATACTTCAAAATTACGATAGTTTTTTAATTCGCCCTCATTAGTTTCAATGCTGTCCACCTCACCATATTCAGGGCCTTCTTTGCAAAAATCTAAAAACATATCCAGCAAAACGGGTTCCGCTTCGGCTTCTATAAAAACGCTGCCATCGGGTTCATTCCTTACACTACCGCGAACGCCTAACTGGTCAGCTACAGCTTTTGCCGTTGCGCGAAATGACACGCCCTGTACTTTGCCTTTTATGATTATGTTGAGATGTTTCATTTTAGCGATTTAGAGAGTCGAGATTAGTTGATCAGCAAATATATTAATCAAAACTAATTACTCCCTTAAATCAACCTTCTTACCTTAGTATCATCGGTAATTTTCAGATCATTTAAACCGGTTATAAGGTTAAGACCGGGGGTTTTGCCGGGTTCTAAGGTGCCTTTCTCCTGGTCGATGCCTAAAAATTTGGCCCCGTTTATGGTGGCCCATTGTAAAAGCCGGCTTAACTGCAATGAGGGAAAATGCTTTTGCAGTGTAGCCATTTCGCTTAAGATACAAAGCTTATGGTTTGATGCCAGGCTATCAGTGCCTAAGGTGATATTAAAACCCTGATTCACAAAAAGGTCTATCTTGGGTAATGTCCCCTCAATATACAAGTTAGCATTCGCGCAAAAGCACCAGTGTATTTTATGATCGAAACGCTTTATGAAGTAAATATCCTTTAAATTGGTGCAGGTATTATGCACCAGCAATATATCCTGCTTGTTTGATAGCAGGGGCAAAACAGATTGCAAAGAATTGCGAGCCTGTGGTTTAAAAAAGCTTATATCTATACCAAAATGCGCATACAAGTCATTAAAACGGCCCAGTTTATAGCGGTAAAACTTGTTCTCATCTTCGCACTCCTGGTTATGTATACTCAGCAGGTTTTTATTATTGTCGGTATATTTTTTCAGCAGTTTAAATAACTCTTTTGATACAGAATACGGCGCATGCGGGGTTATAGAACAAGGTTGCGGCTTAAATTCTTCTAATAATTGAAGCGCTTTAGTAAACACCTCTTCTGCGTTTTGCGGAACAAAGCCAAAAACCTCAACAAAAGTGTGGTAGTATAGCTTACTTTTTGATTTTATGGCGATTGTAACATCGCTGTTGGAAATATCGCCAACAGCCACAATGCCATTATCATACATAGCCTGATCGGCCGCTATGGCTGCTTTTTCTATTTCTGAAGGAGTGGAATTTCTGTGCAGCTGCACATTTTGGATGAAGGAAATGAGTCCTTCGCCGTTTGTAATTTTGTCTTTAAGATGCGAAAGTTCTACGTGGCAGTGCGTATTAATAAACCCCGGGCAAATAACACCGCTAAGTTGTTCTACCGGGATATTGGCATGTTCGGGAGGGATGTCTTCTGCTACGGAGATGATAGCACCATCATCATTAACAACAACTGCTCCGTTTTTAATTGGATCGGCATTAACAGGAAAAACGTAATCGGCTCTAAAAATTTTCATGTATTGTGACTTAGCATTTTACGCAACTCGTTAACCACTATCCAATAAAGTTAAAAACAATAATTAAAAGTTAATTGTTTTTAACTAATCGATTTAAAAATACCCCTTTTAAATTTTGTATTTTTGCAGCGTGAACAGCGTTAAAGAAAAGATAGACATCCGTAGCCTGAACCTAGAAAGTTTGCAGAAACATTTTTCGGAAATGAACGAAAAAAGCTTTCGTGCTAAACAGGTTTATGAGTGGCTATGGAAAAAATCCTGCTTTTCTTTCGACGAGATGAGCAATATTTCAAAAGAACTTCGTACAAAACTGGAAGAAAACTTCACCATAAATAATGTACGGATCAACAATTCGCAGTTTAGTTCTGATAAAACTATAAAAAATTCTTTCATTTTACATGATAACCATTTAATTGAGGGCGTTTTAATTCCGACATCTGAAAGAATGACCGCCTGCGTATCATCACAAGTAGGTTGCAGCCTTACCTGTAAGTTTTGCGCAACGGGCTACATGGAACGTAAGCGTAACCTCAATGCCGACGAAATTTACGATCAGGTAGTACTGATAGATAAGCAGGCGCGCGAAAATTATGGTATCCCCTTAAGCAACATTGTGTACATGGGTATGGGTGAGCCGTTACTCAACTACAAAAACGTTTTAGACTCGATAGAAAAGCTAACCTCTGAGGATGGCTTGAATATGGCTGCAAAACGCATTACCGTATCAACCGCGGGCATTGCCAAAATGATAAAAAAGCTGGGCGATGACAACGTTAAATTTAACCTGGCACTCTCACTTCATGCCGCTAACGACGAAAAGCGGAATACTATTATGCCCATTAATGAGCAAAACTCGTTAAAAGCATTGGCCGAGGCGCTTAAATACTACTACGCTAAAACAAAAAACCCGGTAACCTACGAGTATATAATATTTGATGGCGTTAACGATACACTGAAGGACGCAGAAGAACTGGCCCGTTTTTGTAAGCACTTGCCCTGCAAGGTAAATATCATTGAATATAACCCCATTGCTTTTGCCAGCTACATAAATGCCGGCGAAGACCGCGTTGATGCCTTTGCAGAATACCTGCGCAAGCAAGGCGTAAACACCCACCTGCGCCGCAGCCGGGGTAAAGATATTGATGCGGCATGCGGACAACTCGCCATTAAGGACGCACAATAAAATCCTTTCTATTTTTCTCTATATTTATTGGCCCCGGCGTCTGGTTATTATTTTAAAAGCTCGCCGAAGGATTTTATTTCCAATATCGTCTAACCCAACAGAGAATTTAAACATTGACGGAGCAAGAGCTAATTGCTTACCTGATTAAGGGCGATGAAAATGCCTTTAAATTACTGGTTAACACCTATAAAAAAATGGCGTATAACACCGTATTGGGTTTTGTGCAAAACACGCACGATGCTGAAGATGTTACGCAAGAGGTTTTTGTAAAGGTTTTTGAGGGTATCGGCAAATTTAAACAGCAGAGCAAGCTTAGCACATGGATCTATCGCATAAGCATTACGCAATCGCTTGATTTTACCCGCCATAAAAACCGCAAAAAGAGATTGGGCTTTTTAACCAGCCTTTTTGGAGCGGATAATACACTGCTGCATGATCCTGTCGATTTTGTTCATCCGGGTGTATTGGCTGAAAACAAAGAGCAATCGGCAATTTTATTCGGCGCGATAAATAAGCTGTCTGAAAATCAAAAAACTGCCTTTATACTGCAAAAAGTGCAGGACATGAGTCAGCAAAAGATTGCAGAGGTTATGGGGATAAAAGAAGGAGCGGTTGAATCGCTACTGATGCGTGCAAAAGCTAATCTGAAGAAATTATTGATCGATTATTATTCATCATTATGAAAAACAGGAAAGACATTGAACAATTGGCTGAGCAAGCCTTACACGGTCTGGACAATTTGCAGCAGTTAGAAGCAAATGATTTCCTGGCGGCAAAGGCCTGGCAGCATATGCAAACTAGCCGGCATGGTTTGCCGGCTGGGTATAACAAATTGCTGTTAAGGCTTGCGGTGGTGTTATTGATGTTTACCGGCTTAAACTGCGTAAGCTTTTATGTACTAAGCAAAAAAACGGCAAATACAACATCAGCAGCTACAGGGGTTGATGCTTTTGCCAACGCGTACGGCTTAAGCAATAGTTCAGAAAATTATTAAAATACACATATGAAAAGTGTTAAAATATTAATAGTGATAGTAGTGCTGCTGGTGCTGATAAACTGCGCGCTTTTAGCCGTGTTCTGGCTGCAGCGCGGCAAAGGCCCCGGCCCCGATGGGCCCCCGCAACGTGCTCACGAATTTTTAACAAAAGAGCTCGGTCTGACCAAAGAGCAGGAGGAAGCATACGAGAAAATGCGGACCAGCCATTTTGAATTTACACGTGGGTTAAATGAAGCCAACCATCAGCTTCGTGATTCACTTTTTGATTATATACAAACGCCCGACTTAGATACCCCCACCGTAACCCGGCTTGAAAAACAAATTGCCTTTAATCAGGCTGAGCTGGAGAAAGCCACATTATTACATTTCAGGGAGCTAAGAAACATCCTTAATAAGGATCAGCAGAAAAAATTTGATGGCGTTGTTAAAGATGCCGTACGCATGATGGGCGGACCGCCACGAGGCGGACGCGGGCCAAATGGCATGCCACCACCGCGTGATGGGCAAGGGCCGCCGCCGGGACAATAAGCCTCTCGTCAATCTTAAAAAAGTTTTCTCACCCGAAGGAATTTATATCAACAGGCTTCTAATGATATAAATTCCTTTTATTATGAGAACCAAACCTGTTTTTCTACTCATCAGTGTAACTGTATTTTTTATTGCAATAATATCCTGCAAAAAAGGGAACACTACAGATGCCACTGATGGCACTATAACACCCACCAGCATTACCCCAACCGTTGGGGCTGATGTGCCTGCGGTATATAAAAAGATATACAATGCTAAAGAGATCTACATTCAGAGTGGGTTTGTTGTAATAAAAACTACCAGCCTGCCCGACCATAAATCGCCGTATTACAAAGGCACCAAATGGGCAGCAACGCAGTACGAGGGCCGGCGTGCAGCGCAGCGAATCGGCCTTGTCGATCGGTTATTCGAAGAGCATCGGTCGCGCCTCGTTCTCCATCGGCGGCGCGTTCACCAACGACGAAAGTTCCGCCGGTATCGGCTTCGGCATCGACCTGTGAGGGTGACGCACATGCAAAAGATCCTGCAAACCACGCTGTGCGTCGCACTCTGCGGCGCGATGTTCAATGCCTCCGCGGTCGACGTCGGCCAGGCGGGAAAACGTCGCGGCGTCGCCGCGACCAAC